>JAFBAJ010000532.1 GCA_019247865.1 Acidobacteriota bacterium | reverse complement strand
TCCTCGCCGCCGTTGTATGAAGCAGCCACGGCCTGCGGCATGTTCGGAAAGAGCTTGAACAGATTGCCCAGGTATTGCGAGCCAAAGAGAATCGCCACGCGCGGGTTATAGAGATCATCCTGACGAAAGCTTTGCTTGCCGAGCTGCGTGGCGATGGTATTCGCCGTCGCCGGAATGAACTGCATCAGCCCGCGCGCGGCGGAGACGGATTTGGCGTCGGCGCGAAACCTGGACTCCTGCCGCATGATGGACAAGACGAAGCGCGAGTCCACACCACGCGGCGGCGCGTATTCGTTGATCGCTTTCGCATACGGCGCGGGATACAGCAGCTCGACCAGCTCGCGCGGGGCCAGCTCCAACAGGTAATCGCTCGGAACCTCTTTCCACAGCGGCTCGGCAAAGCGCACCGCGTGCTCGGCCAGCTCTCCGCGTTTGTAGAGCACTGCCAGCGTGTACGCTTCATCGCGCGAAAGACCGACAGCCTTGCCTTCATCCGTCGCGTTCCGAGCCGCCGCCAGCGCGGGCGCGCCTTCATCATAAAGCCCTAGAAAGAGCAGCTCGTCCGCCAACGCCTTCATCGCTGAGGGCGAAGCTTTTTGAGACGCTTCGCTGGTTAAAACGTCCTGCCGCCCGAACTGCACCAGCTTCGGCGTCGGAAGCTTGCTGAATGCAGGAATCTGCGCGTAAGCCTTACGCGCGACATCCAGCAGCTCGTGCGTGACGTTCACATCTTCGGTCAGACGCAGCGCGCTCTGCGCGGCGAGTCGCGCCTTCTCGGCCTGCGCTCCGGCCAGAGCCTGCTCCGCCTCACGCTGCAAAGATTCCAAACGCGCCTGGATGATCGCACGCGCTTTGTCTGACGAAGCAAGATCGCGCAGCCGGTCGGTCGCGCGACCGCCGTAATAGTCGTTGCGCCCGTCCGGTATTTCCAGATAAGCCTTGACGGCATCATCCGTCCGCCCTAACTGCTCGAACACAAAGGCGCGCAGATACGCGACCTCCTTCGCGTCCGTCCCGCCGGGCACGCGCGTGCCGCCGAGGTCTGATTCCGCGCGCAGCGCTTCCAGGTCTGCGAGGGCGCGCGCCCAGTCGCCGCGCCCGAGATAGATCCTCGCACGCGAAAAGAGCGCGAGCGTGGCCGGGAGCTGCCCCTTGAATTTCGTGCGCGTCTGCTCGATCCACTGGAGCGCGTCATCGTCGCGCCCGCCGTCGCGCAGAGCATCAATGATGTTGAGATACGGACGTTCGGGATTGGGCGCGTCGCCGTAGCGTTCGATGTAGCGGCGATAGCCGGCGACGGCTTCGTCCGTTCGCTTGAGGCGAGAGAGAGAGGAAGCGGCGAAGCTCTGCGCGTCACGCGCCGCAGAGCTGTCCGGATATTTCTCCAGCACGCGCTGGAAATTTGAGAGCGCGTCCTCGTACTCCCCGTCCTGATAAAAGGTACGCCCGAGCTGATAGAGCGCGTCGGGCAGGCCCGCGCTCTGCGGATAACGTTCGACAATGGCCGCGTAGTGCAGGCGCGCGCGCGCAAAGTCTCGATTGAAATGGTAGATCTGCGCGCGGCGCAGGTGCTCTGTTTCGGGAAGCTGTGGCGCGCTCTTCTGCGCGGCCTCTTCGCTGCCCGCGTCCAGTGCGTCGAGGCCGCGTGCGGCGGCGAGCGCGAAATCGTCCGGGCGCGCAGCGTCCATCTGCTGGATGAGCTGGCTGAAAGTCTCGCGCGCCGGCTGCGGCTGATTGGCGCGCAGGTAAGCGAGGCCGAGCAGCGCCTGCGCCTCGCGCGCGCTCGGCCCGAGCTTCGACTGGCTGCGCTGCTTCAGCTCGTAGATCGCGCCCTCGTAATCGCCGCTCTCAAAAAAGCTTTCGGCGAGACGCGCGCTCGCGGCATCGCGCAACAAGCTCTCAGGCGCAGTCGCCAGCAGTTGGCGCAGTTGCTCGCGCTCCAATGTGAGATTGCCGGTCATCCGCGCGAACTGCGCCAGATGCCAGAGCGCGTACTGCCCCAGCAGCGCGTTGCGCGCGACGACGCGCTGGTAGTTGACGGCGGCCGTCGCGCGGTCGCCGCTTCTTTCGGAAAGACGGCCGAGCAGGTAATCGTAGTTGTTGAGGATAAAAACATTCGGATCGGCGCTGCGCCATGCTTGCAGGTCATTGATGGCCGCGGCCACGTCCTGACGGTCGATGGCCGCGCGAATGCGCTCATGGCGTTCGCGCGCCGTTTGTGACGCGCCCGTCTGCGCGCAGAGCAACATCAACAGGCAGGCCGTCACGAGGCCGAAAGAAAATCTGTTAAGCATAAAGCGATTATCAACTACTCACGGCTGAGACCTCAAGCGAAGAGTGTTTCCCGCCAGGGCGCAAAGGCGCAAAGCAGAGCTGCCATCTTTTTCTTTGCGCCTTTGCGCCCTGGCGGGAGCTTCTTTTTCTCAAGTGATGATATATTGAGGCGGAGATGAAGATTCCGGAAAGCATCATTGAGGGGGCCGAAGTCCTGGCGGGCGCGCCCGTCGCGGACGAGATCAAGCGCGAGGTGAAGGAAGAGGTCGCGCGGCTCGCGCGCGAGCACGGCGTGCGCCCGTGTCTGGTGGTCGTGCGCGTCGGTGAAGACCCGGCCTCGGCCGTCTACGTGAACAGCAAAGTTCGCACCTCGGAAGAGCTGGGGCTTCATTCGGAGCATCACGCGCTGCCGTCTGAGACGACCGAGGCGGAGCTGCTGGAGCTGATCGCCGGATTGAATGCGCGCGATGACGTGGATGGAATACTGGTGCAGTTGCCTTTGCCGCACGCGATTGACGAAGCGCGCGTGCTCGAAGCCATCGATCCGTCGAAGGACGTGGACGGCTTTCATCCGATGAACGTCGGTCGCCTCTCTCTCGGACAGAATGTCATCGCGCCCTGCACTCCGGCGGGCATCGTCGAGCTGCTCGAACGCAGTCAGGTCGAGCTGAGCGGCGCGCGCGCCTGCATCGTCGGCCGCAGCCACATCGTCGGAAAACCGCTCGCGCAGCTTCTGCTGCAAAGAGACGCGACCGTCACCATCTGCCATTCGCGCACGCGCGACCTCGCGGGCGTGACGCGCGAAGCAGACATCCTCGTCGCAGCCATCGGACGCGCGGGCTTCATACGCGGCGAGCACATCAAGCCCGGCGCGACGGTGATAGATGTCGGCATCAACCGTGTGACGGACGAAGCAGCAGCCCGCGAGTTATTTGGAGATGAAGCTGACAAGCGCCTGGAGACCATCGCGCGGCGCGGAGCGACCATCGTCGGCGATGTGCATCCAGCCGAAGCGCGGCGGGTCGCAGGGAAACTGACGCCCGTCCCCGGCGGCGTCGGCCTCCTGACCGTCGCCATGCTTATGAAGAACACCGTCGCGGCGGCGAAGCGTAGAAGGGGACTCTGAAGAAGCTCAGATGTTGCGCGTGGGTCTGACGGGCTCGATTGCGGTGGGCAAGTCTTACGTCTCGGCCGTGCTGGCGGAGCTGGGATGTCATGTCATCGATGCTGACTCGACGGCGCGCGAAGCCGTGGCGGCGGGCTCCGCAGGCTTAGCCAAAGTGGTCGAGACGTTCGGCCCGTCTGTGCTTCAGCCGGACGGGACGCTTGACCGGGCGCGGCTCGGGGCCATCATCTTCGCCGACGAAGTGCAGAGACAGCTTTTGAATTCGATCCTGCATCCTTTTATCATTGCCGCGCAGGACGAGCAGTTGAGGGAATGGGAGGCCGTTGACCCGACCGGCATCGGCGTCGTGGACGCGGCGTTGATGATCGAGTCGGGCGGGTACAGGCGTTTCGATAAACTGATCGTGGTGCATTGCCGCCCGGAGATGCAGGTCGCGCGGCTGATGGCGCGCAATCACCTGACGCTCGATGAAGCACTGCAACGCATCAATGCGCAGATGCCGCAGGAAGAGAAGATGCGCCACGCCGATTTTTTGATAGATAATTCGGGCGAGCTGGCCGAGACGCGTCGGCAGACCGAAGAGGTCTATCAGTCCCTTCGCAGTTTGAGCGAAAAGAGATGAAGAGAGTTGCCAACATCCGCTCCACTTACGACCGGGCACGGGGGCGAAGCCTGTCTTCGTCGCTCGCCATACGCGTCACGGCTGCGCTGCTGCTCTGCCTGTCGCTGACTCTCAGCGGCTGTTTTCAGGAGAACGAGGGCGAGCCTTATTACGGGCGCGTGACGACGCCGCGCGCGCAGGAGTTTCGCTGGAGCGATGGCGGCCTGCCGCAGACTTTTGACCCGGCGCTCGCCGCCGCGCCGCCTGACACGGACGCCGTGCGCGCGATGTTCGAAGGGCTCACGGATTATGATCCGCAGACGCTGTCGCCTGTGCCGGGCGTGGCCTCGCGCTGGGAATCTTCGGAAGACAGGCGCGTCTGGACATTCTATCTGCGGCGCGACGCGCGCTGGTCGAACGGCGATGCCGTGACGGCCAATGATTTCGTGCGGTCGTGGCAACGCACGCTCGGGCTCGGCACGCGCGCCCCGCACGCGCACCTGCTGGAAAACATCGTCGGCGCGAGCGTGCCCGCCGTGACCGTCTCAAGCGAACAGCCTGCGGCCAGCCCGCCTCCCACGGCCAGGCGCACACAGGAGAAGAGCGCGCAGACGCGCGAGCCTAAGAAGGAGACCGCGCCCGCGCCGCCTGCTTTCGGCGTCGAAGCCCTGAACGATTACACCTTGCGCGTGCAGCTTCAGGAGCCGGACCAGAATTTTCCTTCGCTCGTGGCGCATCCGATCTTTCGTCCGGTGCATGCAGTGCGCGACGAAGACGGCGCGACCGTGCTCTCTGAGCCCATCGTCTCGAACGGCCCTTTCCGGCTGACGCAGGTCGCGGGCGACGGCGTCATCCTGGAACGCGCGAGCAGCTACTGGGACGCGCAGACGGTCAATCTCAGCCGCGTGCGCTTCATTCCCTCCGGGAGCGCGGAAGAGGCGCTTGAAAAGTATCGTGCAGGGGATGTGGATGTAGTGACGAACGCTGGCTTCGAGCCGCTGGCTTTAAAACTCCTCGCGCCGTACAAGGATTTTCGCCGCGCGACCTACGGCGCTCTGACCTACTACAAGTTCAATACGGAGCGCGCGCCCTTCAATGACCTGCGCGTGCGCGAGGCTTTGGCGATTGCGATTGACCGCGAGCGCATCAGCGAGGACGAGATGGACGGCGCGAGCGAGCCCGCCAAGACTTTTCTCCCGACGCAGAGCACAGAGAGCAGCACGGCGCAAGCTGCTTCAACACCTGAATCCGCAGCCATCTCGCAGGACATCGCGCGTGCGCGCAGCCTGCTGGCAGAGGCGGGCTTTCCGCAGGGCGCGGGCTTTCCGCGGATCCGGCTGCTGGTCAATCGCAACGAGCAGCAGCGCCAGATCGCACAGGCCGTCGCGGCGATGTGGCGTCGCTCGCTCGGCGTCGAGACGGATGTCCTCCTCAAGCCGTGGGACGAGTACGAGGCGGCCGTTCGCAGCGGAGATTACGATGTCGTGCGGCGCGGAATGGTCATGCAGACGATGGACGAGACGGCCAACATCCGCGCTATGTTCGCGCCGGATGACGCGCCGGAGGCCGTCGAAGACCCCGCTCTGGCCGCGCAGGAGACGGCTGTTCAAGCTGCCAGGGGAACCAAAGACGAGAAGGGCAATAAGGGCAGCGCGGAGAGTCCGGCTCTGCTGCCGCCGCCTTTGCCGCGACCGATCACGTCTCAGGCCGAAGCGCTTAAAGAGCTGCCCGCGATCCCGATCTATTTCGCCTCTTCCTACACGCTCGTCAAGCCTTACGTGGTGGGCTTTGACAACAATCTGCTGGACGCGCCGTCGCTCAAACGCGTGCGCCTGGACACCACCTGGCAAGCCCCCAAACGCAAAGAGGCCGTGTGGTTTCGCGTCGGCGACTGAGGTGAGTGCGATGGACGAAAGAATCTTGCGCCAGGGCGCAAAGGCGTGTGGTGACCTACATTCAACACTCTGCGCTTGCTCTGCGTGAACTCTGCGCCTGCGGCGGTGAGTGTTTGGCAGCAGCATCTCAACGCAGAGACGCAGAGAAGTCGCTGAGAGACACAGAGAAAAACATTTTAGGACACTACTCAAAGGCGCAAAGAAAAGCACGCTAAGATTCAGTCGTCCTCAAGCTCTTCGCGTTCTGCCTTTGCGCCTGTGCGCCCTGGCGGGAAACCGGTTTGGGTACTTATATCCGAATTCTCGGAAAGGCAACGCCCGGCGGTCTTCGCGGCATCGGTTAAATTGTCATAGGTGAACAAGATGCATCTTGATTAGAGAGCCATCGCGTGATACCTTGTGCGCAACTTTCGTGTTTTGTAAAAGTGACTTTCCCCGCTCGTTCGCGTCGCATGCTTTGGAAGGGAATAATTCGTTCCTCCGCCCGGCTAATTTAAAGAGGAGTTCCGATATGTCTATATTCTGCTCCAGCAAGTTCCGTCTGGCCGTAGGGCTGGTCGCGCTCGCACTCATCATCGCCGGTTGCACCGCTTCGGCCAGCAACCAACAGTTCTTCGGCCGCGCCGTGCCGCCCAGAGATAACACGCTCCATTACGTCTCCGGCTCCGAGCCCGAATCGCTCGACCCGCAGATCGGCACCGGCCAGCCGGAAGCGCGCATCTACATGGCGCTCTTCGAGGGCCTGACCGAATACGATCCTAAGACGATGGCCCCGATTCCGGCCATCGCCGAGAGCTGGGATGTCAATCATGACTCTTCGGAATTCATCTTCCACCTGCGCAAGAACGCGCGCTGGTCGAACGGCGAAGCCATCACGGCCCGCGATTTTGTCTGGAGCCTGCGGCGCGGACTCTCGCCGGAACTCGCCGCGCGCAACGCTTATCTGGCTTACTATGTGAAGTACGCGCAGGGCTACAACGAGGGCGGAGCCTTTGTGCGCAACAAGCGCACGGGCGAATTCCTGCTGGCTAAAGATTTCAAGGAGGACGCGGCGGGCAAACCCGAAGAGGCTCATACCGAGCCCGAGCCGATGGCGAATAAGAACGCTGACCCGGCTGCTGCTGCCCAGATGCCCAAAGCCGCCGAGACGGAATTCCATAACTTCATCAAGGCTCCCGAGCGTCTGGTCGTGCCCGCCGAGGAGAAGGCGCGCACCAAAGCCTTAGCCGCCGACGAGAAGATCAAGAAGGCCGTGGACGCGATGGGCGGCGATGCAGAGTTCGTGGCCGTGAAGAAGGAAGACGTGGGCATCGAGGCAGTGGACGATTTCACCTTGCGCATCACGCTCACGCAGTCCGCGCCCTTCTTCCTCGGGCTGACTCCGCACCAGTTCTTCCGCGCCGTGCCGCAGAAGACGGTCGAGCAGTTCGACAAGGAATGGACATCGCCGGAGCACATCGTGACCTGCGGCCCCTTCAAGGTCGAGACCTGGAAGCCGTATGACAAGCTGGTCGTCGTGCGCGACCCGATGTACTGGGACGCCGCCAACGTCAAGCTCGACCGGATCGCCTTTTATCCCGGCGACGACAATCCGACCATCATGAACATGTACAAGGCCGGTCAGGTGGACGCGGTGCTCAATCACACAGTGCCCGCCGCCTGGCTCGACGTGGTGCGTCCGATGAAGGATTACATGGATGCGCCGGAGGTGGCGATTGATTACTACCAGATCAACTGCAAGAAGCCGCCGATGAACGACGTGCGCGTGCGCAAAGCTTTTAACATGTCGATTGATAAGGAAGCGCTCGCGCGCTGGCGCAAGATCGTCAAGCCTCTGACGGCCTTCTCGCCCGAAGGCATCTTCCCCGGCTATCCGCAGCCGAAAGGCGACGGCTTCGATCCGGCCAAAGCCAAACAGCTCTTAGCCGAAGCCGGGTTCAAGGATGCTTCCGGCAATTTCGATCCTAAGAAATTCCCGGTCGACGAGGTCGGCATCGTCTATAACACGCAGGAATCGAACCGCATCGTCGCCGAATTCATACAGGCGCAGTGGAAGCAGAACCTGGGACTCACCGTGCCGCTCAAGAACATGGAGTGGAAGACCTTCCTCGACATGCGCTCGAAGGTCGAGTACAAGGGCTTCGCACGCTCCGGCTGGGTCGGCGATTACATGGATCCGTTCACCTTCCTCAATCTCTTCTACACGCCCGCGGGCGACAACGGCACGGGCTGGTGGGATCCGAAATACGTGGCTCTGCTCGACGACGCCAACAAGGAGCTCGATCCGCAGAAGCGTTACGAGAAGCTCGCCAAGGCTGAGGCTTACCTGATCGATGCGCAGCCGGTGATTCCGCTCTACACGGCCGCCACCAACTGGGTCAAGAAGCCCTACGTCAAGGGCATGTATCCCAACCCGCAGACGCTGCATGCGTGGAAGTTCGTCTACATCGAAAACGATCCGGCCAAGTGGGACTACGGCGTTCCGGATATGAAGGAATAAGAAGAGCGACCGCTGACGCATGACGAGTTAAAGCTTTAAGCGTTTTGACTCGTCATGCGTCACACGTCGCTCGTCACTTCTTTTTGAGGTGCTGGTATGCTTCGATTCATTGTTCGCCGCCTCATCATCACTGTGCCGATGGTGATTATCGTGGTCAGCCTGACGTGGGGGTTGATCAGGCTCGCGCCGGGAAATTTCTATACGGGTGAGAAGCGCATCCCGCCCGCCATCGAGCAGAATCTGCGCGAAAAGTACGGGCTCAACAAGCCCTGGTACGTGCAGTACGGCAAGATGCTCAAGAACACGCTGATGCTCGATTTCGGCACCTCGCTGAAGTATGAGGGACAGTCGGTCGGGTCAATTTTGGCGCGCTCTCTGCCGGTCTCGGCGACGCTCGGACTGCTGGCTTACCTGCTCGCGCTGGTGGTCGGCGTGACGGCTGGAACCCTGGCGGCGTTGAAACAGAACTCGCGGCTCGATTACGCTTCGATGGCGCTGGCGATGCTCGGCATCTCGCTGCCGAACTTCGTGCTGGGGCCGCTGCTGGTGCTCATCTTTTCGCTCTCGCTCTTCTGGCTCCCGCCGACGCGCTGGGGCGGCTTTCCTTCCGTCAACCTGATTCTGCCCGTGCTGACGCTCTCGGCCGTGTACATGGCCTACATCGCGCGCCTGACGCGTTCGGGGATGCTGGAAGTTTTAAGAGCCGACTACATTCGCACGGCGCGCGCGAAGGGGCTCAGCGAGAGGGAAGTGGTCCTGCGCCATGCTCTGCGCGGAGGCTTGATGCCGGTCGTCTCGTACACCGGGCCGGCGCTCGCGTTTCTCATCGCGGGCACGGTCGTCGTCGAGCGCATCTTCGTTTATCCGGGCCTCGGCACATACTTTCTCAACGCCTGTTTGAATCGGGATGAGCCGCTTATCATCGGCATCGTCGCTTTCATCTCGATCTCGGTTTTGATCTTCAACCTGCTGGTTGACATTGCCTACGGATTCATTGATCCGCGCATCCGGTACTAGAAGCCATGAATGACGAACACGATATTCTGGATGAACCGTCACCGGTCGAGCCCGCGCTCGATAATTTGGGGCAGCCGACGAAGCCGCCCGTGCGCACGCGTGCGGGCGACATCACGCGGCCGACGAACGAGCTGGCCGTCGGCGAGGGAGATGTCCGCACGGCCGAGCGCGGCGAGGGCGAGTATATCGTCGGCACATCCCTGTGGCGCGACGCCTGGAAGCGGCTCCTGAAGAACAAGCTGGCCGTCTTCGGTCTGGTCGTCGTCGTCATCATCACGGTCACCTGTCTGCTCGGGCCGCCGATCCTCAAGGCCATCACGGGCTTCGACTACGCGTACATTCCGTCGGACTCGGCTCTGACGAAATCCTTCCCGCCGTTCACTGCGCCCGACGGCTCTTTCTCGTGGCTGCATCCGATGGGGACGGACAACGCCGGGCGCGACATTCTGGCGCGCGTGCTGCTCGGCGGGCGCATCTCGCTGATGGTCGGAATCATCTCGACCATCGTCTCGCTCATCATCGGCGTCTCGTACGGCGCGACCGCAGGCTACCTGGGCGGCAAGGTTGACGACGTGATGATGCGTATCGTGGACGTGCTCTACTCGCTGCCGTACATCATTCTGGTGGTGGTGCTGCTGGCGATGTTCGGCGGCAAGTCGCCGCTCAGCCAGTTGGTGCTGCTCTTCATCGCGCTCGGCGCGATCTCGTGGCTGACGATGGCGCGCATTGTGCGCGGGCAGGTCATCTCGCTCAAGAATCAGGAGTTCGTCACGGCCGCGCGTGCGACCGGCGTCTCGACCGGCAAGATCATCTTCCGCCATCTCGTGCCGAACACGCTCGGCCCGGTCATCGTGTACGCGACGCTGACCATTCCGCAGGTCATGCTCTCGGAGGCTTTTCTCTCTTTTCTGGGTTTCGGCGTGCAGGCTCCCTTAGCTTCCTGGGGCAGCCTCGCCAACGACGGCGTGCAGAACATCGCTATCTTTCCCTGGCAGTTGATCTTTCCGGGCGTGACGATGGCGCTCGCGCTGTTCTCTCTCAACTTTCTCGGCGACGGCCTGCGCGACGCCCTCGACCCGCAGATGCGAAAGGTGTAGTTCCGTAAACTTATGAGTAGCCGCAACGGAAACATACTCGAAGTCAGAGACCTGCGCACCTATTTCCAGACGGAGGACGGCTCGGTCAAGGCCGTCGACGGGATCGATTTCGTGCTCAAGCGCGGCGAGACCCTCGGCATCGTCGGCGAATCCGGCTCCGGCAAATCCGTCACCAATCTTTCGATCATCCGGCTCATCCCGGATCCGCCGGGCAAGATCGTGTCGGGCGAGATCATCTTCGACGGGCAGGACATTCTCCTGCTGCCGACCGAAGAGGTACGCAAGATTCGGGGCAAGCGCATCGCGATGATCTTTCAGGACCCGATGACCTCGCTCAATCCGTTCATGCGTATCTCGAAGCAGTTGATGGAGCTGACGGAGCTGCATCTCGGCTACACGAAGGATCAGGCGTATGAGCACGCCATCAAGATGCTCGACATGGTCGGCATCCCGGATGCGCGCGCGCGTGTGGACAGCTACCCGCACGAGTTTTCGGGCGGCATGCGGCAGCGCGTGATGATCGCGATGGCGCTCTCCTGCCAGCCGGAGCTGCTCATCGCGGACGAGCCGACGACGGCGCTCGACGTGACCATACAGGCGCAGATCCTGGAGCTTATCAAGTCGCTCAAACAGGAGACCGGGACGAGCGTCATTCTCATCACGCACGACCTCGGCGTCGTCGCAGGGATGACGGATCACATCATCGTGATGTACGCGGGCAAGGTCTTTGAGCAGGCGCGGACGCGCGAGCTTTTTGCGACGCCGGGCAATCCGTACACGAAAGGGCTTTTGCGCTCCGTGCCGGATCCGACTTCGGAGCACGGCGCGCTCTATCAGATTCCGGGCTTGCCGCCGGATGTCGCGCATCTTCCGCCGGGCTGCCCGTTCGCTGCGCGCTGTGAGCGCGCGGAGGATATTTGCCGCAAGGAGTTTCCGCCCTTCGTCGCGCTGACGCCGGATCATCACTCGCTCTGCCATTTCGCCGAAGAGGTCTACGCGACTTCGCAGCGAGAGCTGTCGGCGCGCGGCGGCAGGCAGGAACAGGTTCTCGATCTCGAATAGTAGACGGAAGCAACAGATGAGCACTCAACCAACGGATAACGCCGCCAAGCCGCAGATGCCGCCCGCGCTGCAACCCGAACAGGGCACTGAGCTGATCGCCATACGTGATCTCAAAGTCCACTTCAATCTGGGCGGCGGCACGTTCCTCGACAAGCTCGTCGGCGGGAGCCCCGTCCGCCGCGTCGTCAAAGCTGTGGACGGAGTCTCAATCGATATTTATCCGGGCGAGACCTTAGGGCTGGTGGGCGAGTCCGGCTGCGGCAAGTCGACGCTCGGGCGCGCACTGCTGCGTTTGACCGAGCCGACCGGCGGGCAGGTCTTTTACAAGGGCAAAGACCTCGCGAACCTTTCTCGCAGCGAGATGCGCGAGCAGCGCAAGCATCTTCAGATGATCTTTCAGGATCCGTACGCTTCGCTCAACCCGCGCATGACGGTCGGGCAGATCATCGGCGAGCCGGTCGAAACCTTCGGCCTCGCGCGCGGCAAAAGCGTCGACCAGCGCGTGCAGGAATTGATGGAGACCGTCGGCCTCAGCCGCCGCTTCCTCAAACGCTATCCGCACGAGTTCTCAGGCGGGCAGCGCCAGCGCATCGGCA
>JAFBAJ010000474.1 GCA_019247865.1 Acidobacteriota bacterium | reverse complement strand
CAATGTCACGCGCCTGACGATGGGCTCCGGCACGAACACAGACCCGTCGTGGTCGCCCGACGGGAGGAAGATCGCCTTCACGAGTTACCGTGACGGCGCGTTGGCGCACCTCTTCGTGATGAACGCGGACGGCTCTGACCAGCGGCGCGTCATCCCGACCAGCACCACCTCTGAAGGTCATGCGTCATGGTCGCCGGACGGGACGAAGCTGGTCTATCCGAGCAATCAGAGCGGAACGCCGGAACTCTATGTCGTCAACGCGGACGGGAGCAATCCGACGCGACTGACGAACAGTCCCGATTACGAAAGCGCCCCGGAATGGTCGCCCGACGGCACGAAGATAGTTTTCTGCTACGGGCTGAACAGTTCCGATCAGGAGATTTACGTCATCAACGCGGACGGTTCGGGACGGACGCGGCTCACCATGAACACGGTGCAGGACTTTGCGCCCGCGTGGTCGCCAGACAGCACGAAGATCATCTATGCGGCGGAGACCATCGGCGGGGCGTTCAGCAAAGAGGTCTTCGTGATGAATGCGGACGGCAGCAATCCTGTGCGTCTGACCAATGTTCCGCTGTCGGATTACGAGCCCTCCTGGCAGTTTCATCCGGCGGCTCATAACCGCACGGACTTTGATGGAGACGAGCGGTCGGATCTTTCGGTCTTTCGTCCCTCGACCGGAACCTGGTACATCCTGCGCAGCGCGAACACCTCTTTGCAGGCGCAACCGTTCGGACTCAACACGGATCGCATTACTCCTGCGGATTACGACGGGGATAATCGTGCGGACGTGGCTGTCTTCCGGCCTTCAAACGGCTACTGGTATATCCTCAACAGCGCGGACAATTCCTTCCGCGCGACACAGTTCGGGCAGACCGATGATATTCCTGCTCCGGCCGACTTTGACGGCGACGGGAAGGCGGACCTCTGTCTCTATCGTCCGTCGAATAACCATTTCTATCTGCTCTACAGCAGAGATAATTCGTTCCACTTTCAACAGTGGGGACAGAGCGGAGACGTGCCCGTGATTGGCGATTACGACGGCGACGGCAAGAGCGACCTGGGCATCTTCCGTCCGTCGATCAGCACGTTCTACATTTTGAGAAGCTCTGACGGAGGAGTCATCGGCCAGCAGTTCGGACAAACCGATGACAAACCGATTGCGGCCGACTTTGACGGCGACGGCAGGACGGACATCTGCGTCTACAGGCCGGCCACGGGCGGGTGGTATCTGCTCCGCAGCAGCAGCAACAACAGCTTTCTGGGCGTGGCATGGGGCGCGAGCGGCGATCTGCCTGCCGCAGCCGATTACGACGGCGATGCGAAATGGGATATAGCGGTCTTTCGTCCCTCGGAAGGCGCCTTCTATATTTTGCAAAGCACGAACAACAGCCTGCGCGCAGATCAATTCGGCGCTAACGGAGACGTGCCGGTCCCTTCGGCCTACGTGCCTTAACGAGTGCTCTGATCTTTGACGGCGGCGAGGTCTTTGTTCGCGGGGCCATGTATGACCTTGCCGTCGTAGTTAAAACGCGAGCCGTGACACGGGCAGTCCCAGCTCTGCTCCGCGTTGTTCCAGTCCACCACGCAGCCCATGTGCGTGCAGATGGCCGACACCTCGTGCGTCGCTCCGGCGACTTTGCAGACCGCGACCTTCTCGCCGTCAGCTTCGACGATCCGGCCTTCGCCTTCGGCCAGCTCAGGCAGCTCTTCTTCATCCGGCACGCCCAGACGGTCTGCGACGAAGCGCTTTGCGACGTTGAGGTTCTCTTTGAGGAAATCCGCGGCGGACGTGAAGGGTTTGAAGCGGTTCGGATCGAAGACCGCGCTCCAGGCGTTGTCGCGTCCCATGATCTTGTCCGAGAGAATCATCCCGGCGACCGTCCCGTTGGTCATGCCCCAGCCGCCGAAGCCCGTCGCCACATAGACGTGCTTCGAGGCCGGAGTCGAGAGGCCGATGTACGGCACCTTGTCCACTGTGTTGTTGTCCTGCGTTGACCAGCGGTACTCAATCGACTTGACCTCGAAACGCTCGCGCGCGTAACGCTCCAGGTTGCGATAACGCTCGGCCGTGTCGCCGCCCTGCCCGGTCTTGTGGTTCTCGCCTCCGACCATCCAGATTTCGCCGCCGTCATCGGCACGCGCCGAGCGGAAGGAGCGAAACGGCTCGGACGAAGTGATGAACATTCCTTCGGGCGCGGGGCTGTTGAGGCGACAGCCGATGACGTAAGAACGTTTGGGCCACATCCGCGAGAAGTACATTCCGTGATCGTAAAAAGGAAAGTGCGTTGCCAGAATCACCTCGCGCGCTGTGACAACGCCGCGCGCAGTCGTCACGCGGCACTCTCCCTCATCCTCTTCGAGATCGAGCGCGCGCGTCTCT
>JAFBAJ010000283.1 GCA_019247865.1 Acidobacteriota bacterium | reverse complement strand
GAGTTCCGTCATGCGCTGCCGGTCCTCGTCAATGAATGGCTCGCGCATCAACATCAACGCAAAGTCTCGACCGACATGGCCGTGCCGGACGAAGAGTTCGCCGCCATGCTCTCTTTTTATCAGGAGTCCCTGCGCGAGAGCGCTCTCCAATACGTCATCTTCGGGCACATCGGCGACAACCACGTCCATGTTAATATCCTGCCGCGAGACGATGAAGAGGCCGCGCGCGCACGTCTGCTCTACCGGAAATTCATCACGCGCGCCGTCAGCGTCGGCGGCACAGTCTCCGCCGAACACGGCATCGGAAAATTGAAACGCGAATACCTGCGCGACCTCTACGGCGAACAGCACCTGCGCGAGATGGCTGCGCTCAAGCGCGCCTTCGATCCGGCGGGGATTTTAGGAAGAGGAAATATTTTCTCGGAAGAACTGGTTTTAGGTCTTGGATCTTAGGTCTTTGTTCGCTGCTCAACCCTGAATGATAAAGCTCAAAGGCCAAAGGCCAAAGACCAAAGACCAAAAACGATGATGCTCAAATTCACTACAGCCGGTGAGTCTCATGGTCGCGCGCTCGTCGCCATCGTCGAGGGCTTGCCCGCGGGGTTGCCGGTTGATGTGGAGCGTTTGAACCGTGAGTTGGAGCGGCGGCAGTGGGGCTACGGGCGCGGCGGGCGGATGAAGATCGAGCAGGATCGCGCGGACATCCTGAGCGGCGTGCGGCACGGGCTGACGCTCGGCTCGCCCGTCGCGCTGCTCATCGAAAACAAGGACTGGTCGCACTGGACAGAAATCATGGCGGCGGAAAAGCTTGACGTGCCGCCGGAAAAATCGCGTCGCGTCAAGCGCCCGCGTCCGGGGCACGCGGACCTCGCGGGCGGTCTCAAGTTCGGCGCGCGCGACCTGCGCGATATTCTCGAAAGAGCCTCCGCCAGAGAGACTGCGGCGCGCGTGGCCTGCGGCGCGCTGGCGAAGCAGTTGCTCTCGGTCTTTGGCGTCGAGATTCTGAGCCACGTCGTACAGCTCGGCGGCGTGCCCGCAGAGCCCTTAGAGCTTGAGTGGGATGCTATCGCCAATATCCCCTCGGACGCTCCACTGCGTTGTGCCGATGCGGAAGCGCAGACGCGCATGGTCGCTCTGATAGATGAAACGCGGCGTGACGGCGACACGCTCGGCGGCGTCTTTGAAGTGGTGGCGCGCGGAGTCGTCACGGGGCTCGGCTCGCACACATCTTGGGAAGAGAAGTTGGACGGAAAACTGGCGCAGGCTCTGATGTCCATCCCTGCGGTCAAGGCCGTCAGCCTCGGCGCGGGTGTGGAGGCAAGCGCACAGCCAGGCTCGCGCGTGCATGACGAGATCGGTTATGACGCCGAAGCACAAAAGTTCACGCGCCCGACCAATCGCGCGGGCGGTCTGGAAGGCGGCATCACCAACGGCGAAGAGGTGCGCGCGCGCGGCTACCTGAAACCGATCTCGACGCTGCGACGCGCTTTGCGCTCGGTCGATATAGAGACCAAGAAGGAAGAGCCCGCGGCCTTCGAGCGTTCGGACGTGACGGTCGTCCCGGCGGCGGGCGTCATCGGCGAAGCGATGGTCGCGCTCGTGCTGGCCGAAGCGATGAGCCGGAAGTTCGGCGGCGACAGTTTGAAAGAGATGCAGCGCAACTTTGAAGGCTATTGCGCACAGCTTCGCGATTACTGAAATGCCATCTGAAAAAATTAAAAGATGTCCTCTCTGCAATCGCACTTATGCCGACGAAACGATCAGCTTCTGTCTGGCGGACGGCGCGCTGTTGTCCGCTCCGTATGATTTTGGTCAAGCCACAGAGCAGCTTCCCGCCGCGCGCAGCACCGAGCCGCCGCTCACAGAGATACTGCCACACGCGCCTGTGGCTTCAACCATCGCAAGCCCTTTTCCGCCGGAGAGGCTGCCCGCATCTCCGGCTCCGGAAAAAAGAGGCCGCTGGCCGTGGATGCTCGGCGGCTTCTTCATTTTGATGGCTATCGGCGCGATCTTCATCATCGGTTATTACCTGGGAAGAGAAAAGACCGGCGGCTCAAACGATAATTCGAGCGTGCAGAATTCTCCGTCCAATAGCAACGCGACTGTGAATTCAAATAACGCGACTCTGCCGCAGCCCGCCACACTCGAAAGCGCCATTGACGATAACCGCAATGCTGTTCCAAAGCCTTCGTCAGCGGCGTCTCAGCCGGTTGATTACGGTGAAATATTTAGACCGGATGAGGTCGATGAGAAAGTCGTCATCCTGTCGAAACCGACGCCGGGATACACGGAAGCCGCCAGACAAAATCAGGTCACAGGCAGGGTCACAGTGAAGATGGTGCTCACCTCGGCCGGGACCGTCACGAACATCAGCGTCGTGAGCGGCTTGCCGGACGGCCTGTCTGAAAAAGCGATCGAGGCGGCCAGAGAGATCAAGTTCAAGCCCGCGACGAAGGACGGGCGGCCCGTCTCGCAGTCCTTCACGGTGGGATATTATTTCAACCTTTATTGATCGTCCCAAGCAACGCGGAACGGCCGGAAAACTTCAAAGACCACTTGTCTGGCGCGCGCGCGCCGTTTGTCGTAAGATAAAAGCCGTGTTGGAAAGAGAGCTTTCCGCGCCCCTGCTCACGTCGAAGGAATTTGTAGAATGTCGCTGCTGAAAATAGTTCATTACCCGGAGCCTGTGCTGCTGACGCCGGGCGAGCCGGTCACGAAGTTTGACGACGGGCTGAAAAAGCTGGTCGAGGATATGTTCGAGACGATGTACGCCGCGCGCGGAGTGGGCCTGGCCGCGCCGCAGGTCGGCGTCTCGCAGCGTCTCTTTGTGATGGACTGCTCCGGCGGGCAGGACCCCGCGCAACGCATCGCGCTCATCAACCCGGAAGTCATCGGCGTCGAAGGCGAACAGGTCGATGAAGAGGGCTGTCTCTCCTTTCCAGGCATCTACTTCAACGTCCGCAGAGACCTTCGCGCCATCGTCCGCGCGCACGACGTCAACGGCGAGCTGTTCGAGCTCGACGGGACGGAACTGACCGCGCGCTGCATGCTGCACGAGACGGATCATTGCGACGGCATCGTCTTCATCGATAAGACGACGACTCTCAAGCGCGAGCTGGTCAAGCGCAAGATCAGAAAATTGCAGAAGGCCGGCGAGTGGGTCTAAAGGGCTGAAGAATTTTCACGCACAGGCGCAAAGGCGCAAAGAAGAGCTTGATTGCCTTCTTTGCGCCTTTGCGCCTGTGCGTGAGAAACTGATATAACCTCGCAAATCCAAAATTTTATTGAGGAGCAGATTATGGCAAGCGAATTTCGCAACGAGCCGTTTACGGACTTCAGCAAGGAAGAGAACGCGAGCGCCATGCGCGCGGCCATCGAAAAGGTCAGGAGCGAGCTGGGGCGCGAGTATCCCTTAGTCATCGGCGGCGAGCGCATCACCACCGATCAGAAGCATGAGAGCTTTAATCCGGCGAACAAAACGGAGGTCGTCGGCCGCTTTCAAAAGGCGACGGAAGACTTGGCGCGCCGCTCGGTCGAGACTGCGTACGAGACCTTTAAGACCTGGCGCAACACGCCCGCGAAGGAGCGTTCAGACCTGCTCTTTCGCGTCGCGGGCCTCCTCCGCGAGCGCAAGCACGAGATGTCCGCGTGGATGATTTACGAGGTCGGCAAGAGCTGGCCGGAGGCGGACGGAGATACCGCGGAGGCGATAGATTTCTGCGAGTTCTACGCGCATGAGATGCTGCGTTACGCGGGTGACCAGCCGCTGACACGGATCGAGGGCGAAGACAACCGGCTCGAATATATCCCGCTTGGCGTGGGCGTGGTCATTCCGCCCTGGAACTTTCCGCTCGCCATCATGGCCGGGATGACGGTCGCCTCCGTCGTGACGGGCAACACGGTCGTCCTCAAGCCATCTTCGGATGCTCCGGCCATCGCTTACAAGTTCTTCGAGCTGCTGGAGGAGGCCGGGATGCCGCCGGGCGTCGTCAACTTCATGACCGGCTCCGGCGCGGAGGTCGGCGACGTGATCGTGGATCACCCGCACACGCGCTACATCGCTTTCACCGGCTCCAAAGAGATCGGCCTGCGCATCAACGAGCGCGCGTCGAAAGTGAATGAAGGCCAGATCTGGATCAAGCGCGTCGTGGCCGAGATGGGCGGCAAGGATTCGATCATCGTCGAAGCGGACGCAGACCTCGCGGAGGCCGCGACCGGAGTCGTGCAGTCGGCCTTCGGCTTTCAGGGACAGAAGTGCTCCGCCTGTTCGCGCGCGATCATTCACGCGGATGTCTACGACGAGATGCTCGGGCTGATCGCCGAGCGCACAGAGAAGATCAAGGTCGGCGATCCGACCGACCCCGCGACGAGCATGTCGGCCGTCGTCAATCAGAAAGCCTTCAAGACCATCAACGATTATATCGAGAAGGGGCAGTCCGAAGGCGGGCGGCTGATCGCGGGCGGAGGCTCGGACGGCGAGCGTGGTTTCTTCATCGAGCCGACGGTCATCGCCGACGTCAAGCCGGGCGACACCATCGAGCAGGAAGAGATCTTCGGCCCGGTGCTGGCCGTGATTCGCGCGCAGGATTTCGACGACGCCCTGCGCATCGCGAACGATACGGAGTACGGCCTCACGGGCGCGCTCTATACTTCAGACCCGGAGAAGCTCGAACGCGCGCGCCGCGAGTTCCACGTCGGCAATCTCTACTTGAATCGCAAGTGCACGGGCGCGCTCGTCGGCGTCCATCCGTTCGGCGGCTTTAACATGTCGGGCACCGATTCCAAAGCGGGCGGCAGAGATTACCTCGCCCTTTTCATGCAGGCCAAAGTCTCGTCCGAAAAAGTCGGCGCGAGCACGAAGGCCGAGAAACGCGCGGCGATTTAGTTTTTCTCACGCCAGGGCGCAAAGACGCAAAGAAAGCAATCGAGTCTTTTCTTTGCGTCTTTGCGCCTTTGCGTGAAAT
>JAFBAJ010000206.1 GCA_019247865.1 Acidobacteriota bacterium | reverse complement strand
TGCCGGTCTGGACGCCCGGCTCCTACCTCGTGCGCGAGTTCGAGCGGCAGGTGCAGAGCTTTGCCGCAAAGGACGTGTCCGGGCGCGAGTTGCAGTGGCGTAAGGTCAACAAGAACACCTGGCGCATCGAGACGAAGGGCGCGGATGAGATCGTCGTCACCTACAGCGTCTATGCCAACGAGTTCTCCGTGCGGACGAACGAGCTTAATGACGAGCATGCTTTCTGGAACAACGCCGCGCTTCTGATGTATCCGGCGGGCGGCCTCAAAGCTCCCTCGACCCTCAAGGTCGTGCCCTACGGCGATTGGCAGATCGCGACGGGGCTCGCTCCGGTGGCGAACCAGCCGAACACTTTTCGCGCGGAGAACTTCGACGTTCTCTACGATTCGCCTTTCGAGGTCGGGAACTTTCAGACGCTCGAATTTGAGGTCAAAGGGATTCCGCATCGCATCGTCATCAACGGCGGCCCCGGGAACTACGACCCGGAGCGCCTGCGCCGCGACGTGCAGAAGATCGTCGAGACGACGGGCAAGGTCTACGGCAACAAGTTTCCGTATCGCGATTACACCTTTATCTTAAATTTGCGCACGGCCGGGAGCGGCAACGGTCTGGAGCACGTCAACTCGACCGCGCTCATCTACAAGCCGTTCGGGTTTCGCGCAGAGGCCGACTATCACGACTTTTTGCAGCTCGCCGCGCACGAGCATTTTCACGCCTGGAACGTGAAGACGATTCGGCCGGACGCGCTCGGCCCGTTCGATTACACGGCGGAGAACTACACGCGGCTCCTGTGGGTCGCGGAAGGGGTGACGGATTATTACGGCTACCTGATGGTGCAGCGCGCGGGCCTGATGACCGACGCGCAGTTCCTGAGCCAGTTCGCCTCCTCGATCCAGGATTTGCAGAACCGTCCCGGCCGTTTCGAGACGAGCCTCGAAGAGGCCAGCTTTGACGCCTGGATCAAGTATTACCGGCAGGACGAGAACGCGGTCAATAATCAGATCTCCTATTACGATAAGGGGCGCATCGTCGGCCTCCTGCTCGACCTGACGATCCGCAAAGCCTCGAAGGGCGCGCGTTCGCTCGACGACGTGATGCGGTATCTCAACGAAGAGTTCGCGCTCAGGAACCGCAACTACACGCCGCAGGACTTTCAGCGCGCGGCGGAACGCGCGGCGGGCGCAAGTCTCGAAGACTTTTTCGTTAAATACGTGCGCGGGCGCGAAGAGCTTGATTACAATAGTGCGCTCGCGGCGGTCGGCCTGAGGCTGGATACGACGGGCACGGCGACGGCTCCGCGCGCCTACTTCGGCGCGACGCTGGCGCAGACGGGCGAACGCCTGCTGGTCAGAAACGTCCGCGCCGGAACGCCCGCGTACGATCACGGCATCAGCTTCGACGACCAGATCATCGCGCTCGACGGGTTGCGTGTGAATCTGGTCGAGTGGGACGCGCGGCTGGCGGAGAAGAAGCCGGGCGACAAGATCAACATCACCGTTTTCCGGCGCGACCGGCTGCGCCAGCTCGAAGTCACGCTCGGCGCGCGCGTCGTCGCGCCCTACAACATCACGCGCGCCCAGCAACCCGACGCCGACCAACAGCGTCTCTATCAAGACTGGATGAACGCGCCGTTGATGAAGAAGTAAGACCGGACGCGGGAAGGAATGTGTCAGTGATGGAATTCGAGGGCAAGGTGGCGCTGGTGACGGGCGGGGCGTCGGGCATCGGGCGTGCGTGCGCGCTGGAGCTGGCGCGACGCGGCGCGGGCGTCGCCGTGATCGATGTGGCGAGCGAAGATGTGATGATTCAGACTTCGCATCTGCTGAAGGAGACCGGCGCGCGCGTGGCGACGTTCAACGCGGACGTGACCGACCACGGCAAGGCCGCGCGCATCGTCTCGGAAGCGCGCGTGCGTCTGGGGCGCGTGGACATCCTCATCAACGCGGCGGGCGTCAACTCTGATGCGCCGCTCTGGGAGATGAGCGAGTCGCAGTGGGATCGCGTGCTCAATGTCAATCTCAAGGGGACTTTCAACTACGTGCAGGCCGTGGCGCAGACCTTCCGCAAACAGGGTTCGGGCAAGATCGTCAACATCACTTCGATCCAGGCCCTGCGCGGGAGCTTCGGCATCAGCAACTATGCCGCCTCGAAGGCGGGCGTCATCGGCCTCACCAGAGCGGCGGCGGCGGACCTCGGGCGCGCGGGCATCAACGTCAACGCGGTCGCGCCCGGCTTTATCGAAACGCCGATGGTCGCGCGCCTGCCCGCGTCCGTGCGCGAAGAGGCCGCGCGCGAGTCCGTCTTTGGCCGCGTCGGCGCGGCTCAGGACGTAGCCGACCTCGTGGCCTTTCTCTGTTCCGAAAAGGCGCGCTATATTACCGGCGAGGTCATCAAGGTGGACGGCGGGCAGAGCCTCTGAAGCAGTCCCAAGTCCCAAGTCGGAAAGTCCCAAGTCAAAAACGAGTTCTTGACTTGAGACCTGAGACCTGAGACCTGAGACTTGAGACTTATGTTTAATAGCATCACTCTCAACATCGAAGACCGCGTCGGGCGGATCGGTTTCGCGCGGCCGCCGCTCAATATCTTTAACATCGCGATGATGCGCGAGATCGGCGAGGCGTTGAACGAGTGCTACGGTCGCCGCGACGTGGTCGCAATCGTCTTCGAGGCGAGCGCGGAGGCGCGTGCGTTCAGCGCGGGCGTCGCCATCGAAGAGCACGTCGCAGAGACGATCTACCTGATGCTCGAATCGTTTCACAATATTTTCCGGCTGCTCGAACAGGGCGCGAAGCCGACGCTCGCGGTCGTGGACGGCGCGGCGCTGGGCGGCGGCTGCGAGCTGGTCGCGGCCTGCGATATTGTGATCTCAAGCCCGCGCGGGCGCTTCGGCCAGCCGGAGATCAAGCTCGGAGTCTTTCCCCCGGTGGCGGCCGTGCTCCTGCCGCGCGTGATCGGCGAGAAGCGCGCGCGCGAGCTGGTGCTGACGGGCGAGCTGATCGATGCTCAGGAGGCTTTGCAATTAGGGCTCATCAGCTACGTCGTACAGAGCAGCGAGCTGGCGGGCAAGACGCGCGAGATACTCGCACGGCTGCGCGAGCTTTCCGCGCCCGCGCTCGAAGCCACGCGGCGCGCGCTCGATGCCGCGCGCGGCCAGACCTTCGAGGACGCATTGAAAAAGGTCGAGGACTTATACTTAAATGAGTTGATGAAGACCGAAGACGCGCAGGAAGGCATCAGCGCGTTTATGGAGAAGCGCAAGCCCGAATGGCGCAATAAGTGACGAGGATTTAAAAGATGAGGGAAGTCAATAAGCTCACGTCGTACGATTCGGCCGTTAGACAGTCGCCGCGCGCAACTGCACGCGCCACACACTCTTTGCGCCGCACGCGCCGCGTGACGACCTCGCTCCTGCTCCTGCTTCTCTGCTCGTTCATCGCCTCGGCGGCGCTCTGGCCCGCGCTCGGACAGAAGAGAGCGCCGCTCGGCAAAGTCACGCGTCCGGCGGCCACGACGAGAGCCGCGACGCCGCGCGCGCCCGTCGTCACAGAGCAGCCGGTGGATGGACGAAAGCTGGATCAGGCGATGGGCATCGTCTGCGCCGAGCGCGGCCGTGATGCGCTCGGCAGCTCGCCCATCGATGTCATGCAGTCGCGCGCTTCCTTAGAGCTCAATCATCCGGAGGCGATCATCGGCGCGCAACGCGCGAAGCGGCTCCTGCCCGTCGCCAAAGAGCTGGTCATCGAAGCCCTGCGCCAGCTGGCCGTCGAGAACAAGATCGGCGACATGGAGCTGAGTGCGGCGGCGCGGCGCGTGCGCGCCGTGACGGAGGTCACGCCCGACCCGGACCTGCGCGATAACGCCGCCGTCATCATGAACGACACGCACACGATCCGCTTCGGCACGATCTTTCTCGTCGGGCTGCCTTCGGATGAAGGCATGATGAGCGTGCTTTCGCACGAGCTGACGCACATCGCCGACGGGCGGCAGAACTCGTTGCAGACGCTCTTCAATCTGATCGGCAAGAGGGCGACGCGCCTGACCGGGCTGCGTGTCAACGGGCAGAAGCCCGAAGAGCTGACCTGCGATCTGGTGGGCGAGCGCGCCGCGCGCCTCTTCATCGCGCGCACTCCGACCACTGAGCCGCGCGCGCAAAGGCTGGCGCGCACGCTGGAGCACAACTGTGTGGATGACGACGAGACGGACGAAGAGCATCTCTCGCCGCGCAGCACCATGCGCGCAGTGCTCGCGCTCGATCCGGTGCTCGCGCGCGAGCTGCTGGCTACTGATATCAGATAATGAGCGATTCCGAACGGCACCGCGCACAAAACTTGACGCGGAGAGATAAGGAGCTTCGCGCCTCCGCGTTTAAGCTGGCGCGCGTGTGTCTCTCCTTGTGCCTGATGGTCCTGCTGGTCGGACTCGGATGCAGTCGCCGGAGCGGGCCTAAGAGCGGCGTCCGCCCGCGCACGCTGCGCGACGTTCCGGCGCAGCGGCTCGCCTATACTTTCAACGCCGACACGGAAGCGCCCGCACAAGGCTCTGCGACCGACGAAGCGAGCACGCTCGTGCCCGCCATCCAGAACGATTTCGACACGCGCCGGAAGGATGATGCGCTCCTGCGGACGCAGCTTTCGCCGGATCGCCAGCGCGCTCTGGCGATCTACGCGACGGGCGCGGACGAGCCGAACGAGTTCCGGCTCGATCTCTACGGCGCGGACGGAAATTTCCTGCGGCACATCACGCCCGAAGGGCTCGCGGTCGTCTTCGCGCCGGTCGCCACCTGGTCGCCGGACGGAAACTTCATCTCCTTCATCGCCTACAAGAGCAACACGCCGCAGCCGACGCCGACGCCCTTTGAAGACCTCGATCCGGAAGCCATGCCGTCGCTGCCGACCGCTTCGCCTGCCTATTCGCCGCCCGCGCCGCTCGTCCCGTTCTTTACGACCGAGCAGATCTATATCTGCAATCGAGACGGCTACGACCTCCGCGCGCTGACGACGCGCGAGGGGCTGATCTACTTTTATCTCTCGTGGTCGCCGGACAGCCACGCGCTCGCGGCGCTCGCGTGTCGCGAGAACGAGTGGCGGGACCGGCCGCTCCTGCCGGCGGGTCGGCCGCGCCTCATCGGGCTCGACGGGAGCGAGCGGCTGCTGGATGACGGGCTGACGGACGTGCTGCCAGTGTGGTCGCCGGATGCTTCCAAAGTGGCGACGGCCTTTGAGACGGAAGTGAAGATCTACGATGCTTTGACGGACGCGCCGACGACGGCCGCGATCAAGCTCGGCGAGCCTCTGCTGGCGGCCTCGCGCGCCTACGATCAGAAGGAAGCGCAGAAGAGCAAAAAGGGCGCGGGCAGCGCCGAGTCACAATCACAGAGCGATAAGCCGCCGGTCTCTTTCAATCCCATCGTCACGCTCAACTGGCCGCAGCCCGAAACGCTCTACCTGCAGACAGGCTTCGTGCGCAGCTTCGAGAACGAGCAGGTCCGAAACTTTATGCGCTGGCACCTGCTCAAACTGAGCGCACAGGCGGCGCTGCTCAATTGAATCAAGCGGGAAAACTTGTTGCGAGGAGAGCTATCAGATGGCGTATCAGAGCGTAGGAGAGATTTTCGCGGCGATGGATGAGACGCGTGCGCGTTTCAACGCGCGCATCGGCGCGCTGGGCGCGGAGGAGGCGGGCGCGCGCGCAGACGCAGAGGCGTGGACGGTCGCGGAGATCGTCGAGCATGTGAGCCTCGTCGAAAAGCAGATCGTCAAGCTCATGACGCTGATGCTGATGAAAGCCGAAACGGGCGGCGCGCGTGCACGCGAGGACGGACGCATCGCGCCGGTCGAGCTGGACCAGATCATCGAGCGCAGCCTGCGCGAGAAATATCAGTCACCCGAAACCTCGCGCCCCGCCGGAAACATTTCGCTCGGCGATTCGCTCGCCCTGATGAGCGCGACGCGCACCGCTTTGCATGAGCTGCGCCCGCGCCTCGAAGCCGCAGACCTCACCACC
This sequence comes from Acidobacteriota bacterium, assembly GCA_019247865.1. Taxonomy (GTDB): domain Bacteria; phylum Acidobacteriota; class Blastocatellia; order Pyrinomonadales; family Pyrinomonadaceae; genus JACMLC01. The sequence goes on along the minus strand of JAFBAJ010000206.1, from coordinate 55 downwards.
GTCAGCTATCCGCATCCGGTCTTCGGCCAATTCAATCTCTACGAATGGCTCGTCA
>JAFBAJ010000844.1 GCA_019247865.1 Acidobacteriota bacterium | reverse complement strand
CCCGCGGCGCACTATAACGGGCGGCTCGTCGTCGCGGACATAGGCACGCCCGCAGCTCTTTTAGAAGAGACGGCCTCGCAGCTTTTTCTGACCCAGGAGGCGGACGCGCAACGTTGGCTCGTGCGGACGCGATACAGCCCGGACTCTTACAAGAACACGCACGGTCACGCGCTCGTCATCGCGGGTTCGCGCGGGATGACCGGCGCGGCTGCGCTCTGCGGCAACGCGGCGATGCGAGCGGGCGCTGGCCTCGTGACCATCGCCACGCCGGCCTCCGCGCAAACAGCCGTCGCCGCACATGCGATGCCCGAAGTGATGACGGCGGCGCTGGCCGAGACAGATCGCGGTGCGGCGAGCGTCGAAGCGATAGAGCACCTCCAGCAACTCTCTACGCGCGCGAGCGTCGTCGCCATCGGCCCCGGACTCTCTGCGGAAGACGAGCGCACGCGCAACCTCGTCCGCGAGGTCGTGTTGAGACGACGCACGCCGGTCGTGATCGACGCGGACGGCCTCAACGCGCTCGCGCCCTGGCCCGAAGACATCAAAGGGAGCGACAGCACGCCTCTCATCCTCACGCCGCATCCGGGCGAGATGCTGCGGCTCCTGGGGACGAGCGACAAAGATGCTTTACAGGATCGCGTCGCCGCCGCGCGCGAGTTTGCGACGGCTCATGCTTTGATCCTCGTCCTCAAGGGAGAGCGTACGCTCATCGCCGCGCCGGACGGGCGCGTCTACATCAACCCGACGGGCAACGCCGGGCTCGGCACTGCGGGCGCGGGCGACACTCTGACGGGCATCATCACAGGCTTTACGGCGCAGGCCGCCGCGATGTTGAAGGATGAAGCGGATGCTGTCGAGACGGTCGTGGCGGCGGTCTATGTCGGAGGCTTCGCCGGAGACCTCGCGGCGCGCGAAGCGGGGATGCGCGCGCTGGTCGCTTCGGACATACGCGAGCACCTGGGCGCGGCGCTGTGCGCGCTCGACCCGATGGGAGAGTTGCCATGATAAGGCCGGACGATTCACATTCAGCGGGCGCGTGGACGAGCCGGAGCCCGGAAGAGACGTACAGGCTCGGCGAAGAGTTCGGCGGACGGCTCACGGGCGGCGAGATCATTCTGTTGAGCGGGACGCTCGGCGCGGGCAAGACGCTCTTCGTCAAAGGCATCGCCGACGCGCTCGGCATGGACACGGACGAAGTGACCAGCCCGTCCTTCACGCTCGTCAATCTCTATCGCGGGCGGCTCACGCTTTATCACTTAGACCTCTATCGCCTCGCGGAAGGAGCCGGAGCCGCGCACGCGGTCGACCTCGATGACCTGCTGGCGGACGAAGAGGCCGTCATCGCCATCGAGTGGGCCGAGCGGCTGGGCAATTACAGGCTGCCCGACAATGTCTGGCGCGTCGAGATCGACGGCGACGGAGACGAACCGCGCCGCGTGACGATTCGGCGCGCATAGTTTTCCGGAATCTGGGTTATACTGTCGGCCTGAGGTGGAAACGGATGAAGAAACTCTGCGCGATGCTGTTTGGTCTGACGGCTCTGCTCTTTCTCTCTGCGGGCAGCGTGCTGGCCTGCGACTGCAAGACGCTCACGCCCGGAGAGAGCTTTGCAGAGGCTGACATAGTCTTTATGGGCAAGATGGTCGGCATGGAGCCTTCAGCCGGATACGCCTACTACAAGTTTGAGGTGCAAAGAACTCTCAAGGGCGACGAGTCGCAACGGCTGGTCAAGGTCAGAAACATGACCTGCAACCTGGAATTCTTTCCGGGCGCGACGTATCTGATTTACGCTCAAGGGTTCGGGAAGGCTTTCATAGCTGCCCCCTGTTCCAACTCGATGATGGTGGCGGCGGCGGACGCGCCAAGACCGAACGTGCGCTACATTCCTGCGCCCGATCACAGGCGTCGGGATTTCTGGCTTGCCACAGGATTATTCCTGCTGCTCTTCATGCTCATCGGATTCCCTGCCGTCAGAAGCAGGTATCAGGCACGCTGACTTTCTATCTTATTTGAAGGAGATTTTTCTTTATGCCATACCCGGAATTTATGATTCAACCGATGCGCGAGGACCTGACGCGGCTCGGCGTCGAGGAGACGCGGACGCCCGAAGCGGTGGATGAAGTGCTCAGGCAGACGGACGGCACAGTGATGATGATCGTCAACTCTGTCTGCGGCTGTGCGGCTGGCAAAGCGCGTCCGGGCATCGCCCTCGCGCTGCAGAACGAGGTCAAGCCGGACCGGGTCGCGACGGTCTTCGCCGGAGCGGATGTCGCGGCGACCGAGCGCGCACGCAGCTACTTCACAGGCTACGCGCCCTCTTCGCCTTCGGTCGCGCTGCTCAAAGACGGCCAGCTCGTCTACATGCTCGAACGCTTCCAGATCGAAGGCCGCGACGCCGGACAGATCGCCGAAGAACTCAAGCGCGCCTTCGAGCAGCACTGCGCGAAGACGGCCACCGCGAGTTAAAAAAAACATTTCACGCAAAGGCGCAAAGGAAAGACAGAAGACCGCATCTGCGTGCTTTAGTCTTTCCTTTGCGCCTTTGCGTGAAACCCTCACTGAGCCTTAGGGCCGGGTGGCTTGTACTCGGACCGTTTCTTACGTCCCAGCAGTTGCAGCTCGTCCGAATCAGCGCCGAACTGTGCGATGACCTGTTGCTTGGCGCAGAGCATCAGGTTGTGGAACTCCCATTCCTTCGCGACGGCCTTCTCTCTGGCCGTCGTCGCAGCCGCCACTGCTTCCGCTTCCAGCTCGCGCAGGCGCGTGACATCCCGGCGCGTCGCCCTGATCGCTTCGACCGCGCAGGACTGGTTGACCGGAGCGTAAGACTTAATTACTTGCAGGGCTGCGAAACTCTTTTCATCTGCTTGCAGGATTGCGGGCTTGAGGCGTCTGGATTGATTCCGTGCCATGATGCTGGAAACTCCTTTGTCTGGAGGCAAAGGGACATGCGAGGTGTCGCGCGCATCTTACGCGAGGCCGGATGAGGCAGGCAAGAGATATTTCCGTTTGGTAGTGGGTCAGTTTGAAAAATCAAACAAAAGAATCTCGCGCAAAGGCGCTGGTGACGCAAAGGAAGACAAACTGTTTTCTTTGCGCCTTTGCGTGAAATTGTTTTTGAAACTGA
>JAFBAJ010000836.1 GCA_019247865.1 Acidobacteriota bacterium | reverse complement strand
AACGCCCACTTTTGCCCACTTTCTCCCACCCGTCGCGCATAGTACGCCCGTCTGTAGGGGCTGTCAAGAGATAAAACGAGTTTCAAACACATAATTTTAAGCACGATTTGGTGTACTTTTCCGGCCTCCCGGGCTGATAACTGTCCGGTAAACGGCCGTTGCGCCATCCATTTTTGTGGAACGTTAAGCGGACAGATGCACGGTCGCTCTCCGACCAACTTCCAGATAGCCAAGTCTCCCGCGCATCATGTATATTGCAGGGCATGCCGCAATCAAATCTTGCTCTCTGGCGAACGGCAGACTGACCGGAATGGGACTCGGCGGACTGCTCATCTTCGGCACGTTGGCGATGCTGGCGAATCTGCTGGGCGGCGTGCTGCTCGTTTCATCCGGCGCGCACCGCTGGGACGAGCGGCTGCTCAAGTACCTGGTGGCGCTCGGCGCGGGCTTCATGCTGGCGGCCATCTTCATCGAGATCATCCCGGAATCCATCAGCCTCTGGCTGGTGGCCGGGCAGGGAGCCGGGGCGGCGGCCGTCCTGCGGCCGATGACGCTGCTGCTGGCGGGTTATCTCCTGATACAGCTCTTCGAGCACACCTTCGCCCCGCACTTTCACTTCGGCCCGGAGACGCATCCGGAATCGGTCATCCGCCCGTCGGCGGCCTATACGGCCATCGGCGGCCTGACGATTCACACCTTCTTTGACGGCGTCTCCATCGCCGCGGCTTTTCTGGTCAACTTCAAATTTGGAATCCTGATTTTCATCGCCATCCTCCTGCACAAGATGCCTGAAGGCTTCACTGTGGCTTCGATCATGCTGGCTTCGGGTCGCTCCGGGCGCAAGGCCCTGATCGCTTCGCTGCTGGTCGGGGCGGCGACGTTCGCGGGGGTCATCTGCGTGGCGCTGCTCAGGGCCGGAGTCGAAACCATCGTCGCCTACGCGCTTCCCTTCTCGGCGGGCGTCACGCTCTACGTCGCCGCGAGCGATCTCATCCCGGAGGTCAATCACAAAGAGGAGCGCAATCCCATCGTCTCGCTCTCGGTCTTCGGCGGCGTCGCACTCTTCTACTTACTGCATCGCCTGATCGAGGGTTAGAGCAGAAAAGCCTGCACCGCAGAGACGCGGAGTTTCCGCAGAGGCGGCGCAGAGAGCTTGAAAGTCAAGCTGTCTTTCTCTGCGTGTCCTCTGCGACTTCTCTGTGTCTCTGCGGTGAAGGCTTTTTGTTTCCTCATCTGCCATGTTGACTCACGCACATGAGTTGGTATGATGACGTCATTGATTACCCGTCGGCTTAAATTCGCGTTGCTCGCCGTGCTGGCCTGCGTCTGTCTGCTACAGGCGGGCGGGGTGGCGCGCGCGCAGACGCAGGATTTTCAGGTTCCGCAACCGACCGGCAATGCGGTCAACGATTTCGCCGGAGTGATGGATGCGGAGACGAAGCGGCGGCTCGAAAATATCCTGATCAATCTCAAGCGCGAGCAGCAGATCGAGTTCGCGGTCGTCACTGTGAAGACGACCGAAGGGCGCGAGATCTTCGATTACGCGCTGGCCGTCGCGCGGCGCTGGGGCATCGGCCCGGCCAATGATGAGAAGCAGGGCTTGCTGCTCATCGTGGCGATTGATGATCGAAAGTATCAGACGCTCGTCAGCCGACACCTGCAGGGCGAGTTGACGGATGGGACGGTCGGCTCGTTGCAGCGGCAGTATCTGATCCCGGCCTTCCGCGCGGGCAACTACGGCCAGGGTCTGATGGATACCGCGCGCTCTTACATAGACACGCTGGCGGAGAAGCGCGGCTTCAGCACTGCGAGCATCTATCAGGACAATCAAGCGAACACGAGCCAGACGCCGCAGTCGTCGCGTCGGCGCACAAACACGGGGGGCGGCATGTCCGGTTGCGGTCTGGCGATCATTATCATCATCGTGCTCATCGTGCTCTTCTCCAGTCGCGGCAGAGGCGGCGGCGGGAGCGGCTGTTTGAACCTGCTCTTCCTGGGCTCGATGCTGAGCGGCGGGAGTCGCGGCGGATGGAGCTCCGGCGGATGGAGCGGCGGCGGCTTTGGCGGTTCGAGCGGCGGCGGGGGCGGAGGCTTTGGCGGCTTCGGCGGCGGCGGCGATTTTGACGGCGGCGGCGCGGGCGGCAGTTGGTAGCAGCGCACCGGGAAGATTTGAAAGGCAAGCTGGTAAGAAGATGGCGAACAAGATCACACAGGACTCGCTGCGACATTTCGTCGAAGACCTGCGCGCGACGCACGGGGACAATCTGGCATCGGTGGTGCTCTATGGCTCGGCCGCGGCGGGCGATGAAGTGGAGCAGCAGTTCGGCTACAACGTGCTGGTCGTGCTCCATCGCATCACGCCCGCAGACCTGCGGCTCGGACAGGCTCCGATCCGCGAATGGCAGAGGCTCGGGCAATCCTTGCCGGTCTATTTCACGCTCGCGGAGCTGCGGGACGCGGCGGACGTTTTTCCAATCGAGTTTCACCAGATGGAGCGCGCTCGCAAGGTCCTGTACGGCGTAGACCCTTTCGAGTTCGTCGAGCTGTCGGACGCGAACCTGCGCCATCAGACCGAGTACGAGCTGCGCGGCAAGCTGATCCAGCTGCGCCGCTCTTACATTCCGGCTTCGGCCTCCGCCGACCGGCTCGCGACCCTGATGAGCGAGAGCCTAGCGACTTTTGCCACGCTCTTTCGCCCGGTGCTGCACCTGCACGGACTGGAGCCGCCCGTCACCAAGCACGAGTCTGTGCGCGCGACCGCCGGGCTGCTGCGGCTCGACGGCGCGCCCTTTGAAAG
>JAFBAJ010000165.1 GCA_019247865.1 Acidobacteriota bacterium | reverse complement strand
TGGCCCGGTCTTTGCGATTCCTAAAGCTTTGAAGATGGCCGGACTCAGCCTCGACCAGATCGATGTCATCGAGCTCAACGAAGCGTTCGCGGCGCAGTCGCTCGCCGTCATCAAAGAGCTGGGGCTGGACCCGTCAAAGGTCAACGTCAACGGCGGCGCGATCGCGCTCGGCCACCCTCTCGGCTGCACGGGAGCGAAGCTGACGGCGACTATCCTGCGAGAACTCGAACGGCGCGGCGGCCGTTACGGCATGGTCACGATGTGCGTCGGCGGCGGCATGGGCGCAGCCGGAATTTTTGAGCGGATCAACAACTAAGCTCTTCGCGAGCTTCTGTCTTTCTTTGTTTGCGCCTTTGCGAGAAACGTTGAGGGTTCACGCAAAGGCGCAAACAAAGAAAGACTCAAGGGCGCAGAATATTTTTGAAAGGACTTTGACAATGGCTACAGTGATGGAGAAACAGGAGCTGATCAGGGGCGGGAGTTTTCTGATCGAGGAGCGGACGCCCGCGGAGGTTTTTACACCCGAAGATTTTTCCGAAGAGCATCAGATGATCGGGCAGACGACGCGCGAGTTTCTGGACACGGAAGTGCGCCCGCGGCTGGACGAGCTTGAGCAGCACGACTGGAAACTCTCGCGCGAGCTGTTGGAGAAGTGCGCGGAGCTGGGTCTTCTGGGCGTCAACATCCCGGAGGAGCTGGGCGGGCTCGACCTGGACCAGACGAGCGGCGTCATCGTCTCCGAAAGTCTGGGGCGCGCGGCCTCGTTCGCCGTCACCTTCGGCGCGCAGACATCCATCGGCATGCTCCCCATCCTCTACTTCGGCAGCGAAGAGACGAAGAAGAAGTACCTGCCGCGCATCGCGTCGGGCGAGCTGGTCTCGGCTTACGCTCTGACCGAAGCCGGGTCGGGCTCGGATGCGCTCGGCGCGAAAGCGACCGCGCGGCTCAGCGAAGACGGCACGCATTACATCCTCAACGGCGAGAAGATGTGGATCACGAACGGCGGCTTCGCGGACATCTTCGTCGTCTTCGCCAAAGTTGACGGCGACAAGTTCAGCGGCTTCGTGGTCGAGCGCGGCGAGGGCGTGACCAACGGCGAGGACGAGCACAAGATGGGCATCAAGGGTTCCAGCACGACCGCGCTCATTCTGTCGGACGCGAAAGTGCCGGTCGAAAATCTGCTGGGCGAAGTCGGCAAGGGCGCGAAGATCGCTTTTAACATTCTGAACATCGGCCGCTTCAAGCTCGGCGCGTCCTGCGCGGGCGGCATGAAGCTCATGCTTCACGACGCCGTGCGCTACGCGAACGAGCGCCATCAGTTCGGCAAACCCATCTCCTCTTTCGGCGCGATCAAAGCCAAGCTCGCAGAGATGGCGATCAAGGTCTGGGTCGGCGAGGCGATGACCTATCGCACGGTGGGACTCATCGAATCGGCCATCGGCGAGAACAAAGAGCCGGAGGCCAAGCTGCGCTCGATTGAAGAGTACGCGGCCGAATGCTCCATCATCAAGGTCGCGCTCTCGGAGTGGTGCGATTTCGTGGCCGACGAGATGGTGCAGATCTACGGCGGCTACGGTTATTCGGCCGACTATCCGGCCGAGCGCGCGTATCGAGACTCGCGCATCAATCGCATCTTCGAGGGCACGAACGAGATCAACCGGATGCTCATCCCCGGCATGCTGATGAAGCGTGCGATGACCGGGCAGCTCGCTCTGCTTCCGGCGGCGCAGGCGTTGATGGACGAAGTGCTTTCGCCCTCCATGCCGAGCTTCGACGAAGAGGACGCGGTGCTCGCCGCCGAGATGAAGCTCGCGCAGAACGCGAAGAAGGTCGCGCTGATGACTCTGGGCGCGGCGGCGCAGAAGTACATGATGGCGCTCGCAGAGCAGCAGGAAATCCTGATGGGCGTGGCGGACATCATCATCGACGCCTACGCGATGGAGTCGGCCATCCTGCGCGCGCAGAAACTGGCGGAGGCGAAGGGCACGGACGCGGCCGCGCGTTACATAGACATGACGCAGGTCTTCTGCAACGACGCGGTCGAGCGCATCGAGGCGCACGCCAAGAACACCCTCGCCGCGATGAGCGAAGGCGACGAACTGCGCACCATGCTCGCGGCGCTGCGCCGCTTTACCAAACACACGCCCGTCAACACCGTCGCCGCGCGCCAACGCATCGCCGACGTGCTGATCAAGGCGAACCGGTACATTTACTAAAGTGGTCAGTGGTCGGTGGTCAGTGGTCAGTAAAAGCAAAGACAGTTTGTCACTGACCACTGACCACCGACCACTGACCACTCTATCTTATGAAAATCGTCTCCATCTCCGTGCCGACGCCGTTTTATGTCGGGCCGGTCAATTGCTATCTCATCGCGGAAGACCCCGTCACGTTGATCGATACGGGGCCTAAGACGCGCGAGGCGGCGGAGGCTCTGCGTGAGGGACTGAGGCGCGCCGGGTTTCGCGTCGCGGACTTGCAGCGGATTATTCTGACGCACGCGCACGAAGACCATTGCGGGCTCGCGCGCTCCTTGCGCGACGAGGCGAAGGACGCGGAGATTCTCGTGCACGGCTGGGAGACCGGGCATCGCGTCGGGCGTTTGGAGTACGAAGAGCATCGCCACCTGCTCGTGCGTGCGGGCGTGCCGGACGAAGAGATCGCACAGATGCGGCGGATGTATGAGGGCGTGCGCGCTCTGGCCGACGCGCTCGAAGACGACGAGCACAGCGAGTTGAAGGACAACGCGGAGATCGAGTTTGCGACCGGCAGCCTGCGCGTCGTGCATACGCCGGGACACACGCCCGGCTCCTGCTCTTTCCTGCGCGAAGCAGACCGCACGGTCATCGCGGGCGATTGCGTCCTCAAGCGCATCACGCCGAACCCGGTGCTCTCGCCGGACCCGGTCGACCCGTCGAGACGTTTTCGCTCGCTCGCGGAATATCTGGTCAGCCTCGCGCGCCTGCGCTCGCTCTCGCCGACGCTCGTGCACGGCGGGCACGGCGAAGACGTGACGGATTACGAAGAGCTGTTCAATCGCTATCTGCGCGCCATACGCGAGCGGCAGGCCGCTGTCATCGGCCTCATCCCTAAGAACGGCGCGACCGCGTGGGACGTGGCGCAGGAGCTTTTTCCCGGCGCGGACGACGTGCATCGCTTCCTCGCCGTCTCCGAATCGGTCGCCCATCTCGACCTGGCTCAGTCCGAAGGCAAGCTCGCCGTCGAATTCAACGGCGACCGCGAGGTCTATCGGAAAGTTTAGAAGCTGTTTGAAAAGCCGCAGATCGAAGCTCTGTAGGAGCGAGATGTTTATAGCCTGTCCAACCTCTCTCAACTAAGC
>JAFBAJ010000650.1 GCA_019247865.1 Acidobacteriota bacterium | reverse complement strand
GCAGGTCTTGCTGCTGAGGCAGCAGTTGTTCTACGTCAACATTCACACGGTGAACAACGGCGGTGGTGAGATTCGCGGGCAGCTCAAGCTGGCGAACCTCTACGGCGATTACGACGCCGATGGGAGAAGCGACATCAGCGTCTACCGGCCGAGCAATTCTACCTTCTATATTCTGAACAGCCTCAGCAACTCTTTGAACGCAGTGCCGTGGGGGTCGCCGTTCGATTCCGCAGGTGAGTCCGTCGGAGATTACGACGGCGACGGACGCAGCGACATCAACGTCGTGCGCGATGTCGGCCTCAGCCTCGTCTGGTACATCCTGCAAAGCTCGGACGGCACTCTGCGCGCCGTGCAGTGGGGCAACAGCGGGATGAATCTGGATATTCCCAATCCTGGCGACTACGACGGCGACGGCAAAGCGGATGTCGCTGTCTTTCGTCCTTCGGACGGCACGTTCTATGTCCTGAAAAGCTCGAACGGCGGACTGCTGGCGCAGCCGTGGGGGATCTCCACGGACGAGCCCGTGCAGGGAGATTTCGATAAGGACGGCAAAGACGACTTTGCCATCAGGCGAGACTCCGGCGGCTCTCTGACGTGGTACATCCTGCAAAGCTCTAACAGCCAGCTGCTCGCAGTACCGTGGGGCGCGACCGGCGACCGTTTGCCGGTGCTTCATTCGGACTTCGACCAGGACGGGAAAACGGATGTGGCGGTGTGGCGACCGAGCAACGGCACCTGGTACGTGCGCCAGAGCTCGAACGGTGCGCTGCTCGCAGTGCAGTTCGGACAGAACGGCGATAATGCAGGCGGGCTGGATACGGATGGAGACGGCAAAGCGGACTTCGTGATCGTCCGCGACGTGGGCGGCAGCCTCGTCTTCTATATTCTGCAAAGCTCCAACGGCGTCTTCCGCGCTGTGCCGTGGGGCGCGTCCGGCGACCAGCCCGTGTAAGCTCTCTGCGTCGCCCGACAAAGAGCGCACGACAGACAGTTCACCACAAAGAGGACACAGCGGGCACAGAGAACCTTAAATCAATTTTCTTCTCTGTGCCCCGCTGTGTCCTCTATTTATCATCTCCCATCCCAGATAAAGGAGCATCGCATGATAAAGAGACTGTTCACACTCCTCGCCTCGCTGGCGATTCTCTCTCTTCTTGCAATCACGGCTACGGCGCAACAGGTCTACGTCGCCAATCTCTCCAGCGCGCAGGAAGTCCCGACCAACTCTTCGACCGGCAAGGGCGTCGCCACCGTCACGCTCAACGCCGCCGAGACGCAGATCACCGTCAACGTCAACTACTCCGGCCTGACCAGCAACGCCAACATGGGCCACATCCACGGCGCGGCTGCCGTCGGAGCCAATGCCGGAATTCTCTTTGGTTTTAGTTCTGTGAGCGGAACATCCGGGACGATCAATCAGAGCTTTTCGATCACGCCGTCGCAGGTCTTGCTGCTGAGGCAGCAGTTGTTCTATGTCAACATTCACACGGTGAACAATGGTGGCGGTGAGATTCGCGGGCAGCTCAAAGTGGCTGATAAGTTCGGAGACTTTGACGGCGATGGCCGCTTTGATATTGGCGCTTACAGGCCGAGCGTCGCCACGTTCTACATCCGCAACAGCCTCAACAGCACACTGACGGCGCAGCAGTGGGGCGTCGGCAACGAGCGGCTTGAGATCGCCGATTACGACGGTGATGGTAAAACGGACTTCACGGCCGTACGCGATGTGTCTGGCAATTTTAACTGGTACATCCTGCAAAGCTCCGATAACACTCTGCGCGCAGTGCAGTGGGGCATCGCCGGGATGAATAACGACAACACGCTGTCCGGAGATTACGACGGCGACGGCAAGGCGGACATCGGCGTCTGGCGCAGCTCGACCGCCACCTTCTATATCCTGCCAAGCTCGACCGGCGGGCTCCTGATACAGTTCTGGGGCAGCACCTCCGGCACAGATAAGCGTGTCACCGGAGATTTTGATGGCGACGGCAAGAACGATTTCGCGGTCTTGCGCGACAGCGGTGGGAGCCTCACTTTTTATATCCTGCAAAGCTCGAACGGCCAGTTGCTCGCAGTGCCGTGGGGAAACAGCACTGACATGGCCTTTCGTGATGCGAAATTTGACGTTGATCTGGACGGGAAAGCAGACATCGCTGTCTGGCGTCCATCGAACGGCACGTTCTATGTCCGGCAAAGCTCGAACGGCGCGCTGCTGGCAGCGCAGTTCGGGCAGAGCGGCGACCAGGCTCAGTTATTGGATGCGGACGGAGACGGGAAAGCAGACTTTGTCGCCATCCGAAATGTCTCCGGCAATCTCGTCTGGTATATCCTGCAAAGCTCCAACGGAGCCTTCAACACAGTCTTCTGGGGCGTGACCGGCGACCAGCCGGTGTAAGGCCAGAGCATCGCTGGAAAGCACAGCGCAGGCCGGGACTGAGGATTCCAAGTCTGCGCTGTGCTTTCTCTCTTGCATCGGCCCGGCGTTTATTGTGGGTAATCTCATCAATCTGGCCGGGCCTGTGATGGGGCTCATGGAGGATAGAATTTCTTATTGATTCTTACACGCTTTTAGATTATGCTCCCGCCTCATCAAGCAGTCCTCGCTGATCTTGCGGCATTCTTACAGTCATTAAGTCGCAGTCACCAGTGGATTAATAAGTCGGCAGTTTCTCTATTGCATTCTCAGCACTACTATCATTTGATTGTCCGTGTCTCCGGCAAGAACCTTGTATTCGGCAGAACTCAATGACCGCCGATACTTGACAGGAAAGCGATAACAATTACGTTCCAGCGGCGATGAGCGCGCACTGTGGATTGAGACCCACTTCGCTTGGTCTCTGTCCCTTGAGCTATCTCATGCCAACCGGTCAGCGTCGGCCGTGCTCACGGCTATTCGTTGTCCGGGAGGAGACTTTTCTGAAAGGTGGAGAGCCCATCAGGAAGCCTTACCAAAAGGAGAATCAATTATGTATTGCGAACGATGCGGAATGATGACCGATGCGGCGACCGGCATCTGTCCGACCTGTGCTCCGGCGAGTGTGCCTCCGGGGCCGACGGCTGCTTTTCAAAGACCGCCTTCAGAGCTTTCGACGAAGGTCAAGACGGCTTCGAAAGATGCGAAAGAGGCGTTCAAGACGTTCGCGACCAATCCGGTCGGCGGACTGCCGGTGGCGTTCGAGAGCCTCGGGCCCTCGCGTGCGATCGGCGTCGGGATCGTGTTCGGAGGCGTTTCGATTCTGTGCATGTTCCTCGGCATCTATATCAGCCTCCCGTCATTTATCAGACCGGATTTCGGCGACTCGCTCAAATTCTTCTTCTTTGGCGCCGTGCCCTTCGTCAGCATCCTCCTCGCCAGCGCCGGCACGCGCAAAGTTTTCGGCGGAGCCGGGAGTATCGGCGGCGACAGCCTGATCGCCGGGGCATCGCTGCTCCCGCTCGGTTTTCTCGTGCTCATCAGCGGCGTCCTCGGGCTGGCGAACGTAGAGATTTGGGTCTTTCTGTTTGCGTTCGTTCTCTGCTACACGATCTTGATGCTGTACACGGGCTGCACGCGCATCTCCGGAGTCGCGGAATCGAAGGCGGCTTTTGCCGTGCCCGTGATGATTATTCTCAGCGGCTGGCTGACCAAGATCATCTTCGGGGCGATGTTGCCCAGTTTCATGCCTTCGCCGACTAAGCTGCTTCCGTTCTGAGCGCGCCGAGAGAAGAGATGGAGGTGATCCATAGATGAGCAGACGGTCTCGAAGAGTGCCGAGCTTAATTCTGCTGGCCGTCCTGCTGGCGGCGCAGGGCTGCTCGACGCACTCCCGGCACGGAGGGATGTTTCGTATCCGCCAAAAAGGCAAGCTGGGCTATATCGACCAGAAGGGGCGCGTGGTCATCAATCCGCAGTTCGCTGACGGGGCAGATTTTTCGGAAGGACTGGCGGCAGTCTCGGTCGGAGACAAGTGGGGCTACATCAACCCTAAGGGCGACTTCGTGATTAACCCGCAATACGACGGGGCATCACTCTTTCGCGACGGGCTGGCAGCTGTCCTTATGAAAGAGAAGTGGGGCTTTGTTGACCAGACCGGGAAAATGATCATCACTCCGCAGTTCGAGTCGGTCGAAGTATTCTCGGAGGGCATCTGTCCGGTCACGGTGAACAACAAGACCGGATATATAGACAAGACCGGAAAGTATGTGGTGAGCCCCAGATTCGAGTACGCGTATCCGGCTTTTGATGGTCTGGCGTTAGTCAAAGAAAGCGGCAAGTACGGCTTTATAGACAAATCCGGCAAGATGATTATCCCCTTGCAGTTTGATGACGCGCTCTTCCCCTACTACGCCCTGTTCGAACCCGAATGGCCGATGCCGGTCGAGACCAGCGGCAAATGGGGATTCGTTGATCAGAACGGGAAGTATGTCGTCAATCCGCAATTCGACGCGGCCAGCAATTTTCAGGAAGGCCTGGCGTCGGTGAAGCAGGATGGGAAGGTCGGTTTCATCAATTCGGCTGGCAAGATGGTCATCAAGCCGCAATTTGATGATGCCGGTTTCTTCTCGGAAGATTTGGCCTACGTCTCTGTCGGAAACAAGGTCGGGTTTATAGACCAGTCCGGCAAGTACGTCATTAATCCGCAGTATGAAAACGCCGGCCAGTTTATTGACGGCCTCGCGCCGATCAGCGTCAAGGGCAGCGAGGATAAGTGGCTATTCGGCTACATAGATAAGACCGGCAAGTATGTATTCAGCCCGACGGAGCCCTGAGGCGCTCTCTTTTCAATGGGAACCAATCCGATGAAGCATTGCGCAACTTGCACTCTGGAATATCCGGACACCAGCCGCTTTTGCAAGTCCTGCGGCGGAGCACTGACGCAGACAGTCGAGTCTGACGCGGGCACAACCAGTTGCCCCGCCTGCGGGGCGGCAGTCAAGGCCGATTGGAGATTCTGTAAACAATGCGCGGCGATCCTCGAACCGATGGCGACGCTGCCATCTTTTCGGATCGACCACAACGTCCCGTCGTTTGCCCCTGTGGCTCCCCTTCAACCTCCTGGCACAGCTTGGCCGACCGATGAAGCAGCGGAGGACTCTCCATATCCGCCGGTCAGAGATGAAGTTGAATGTCCTGCCTGTGGTCGCTTCAACCCCAGTGAGAGCCAGGTCTGTGCGGGTTGTGGCGCTCTTCTCGGCGCGGGGCTCAAGAAGAGAGCGCAGCGCCGGAGGCTCATCGCGGCTTCAGCCGTTCTCTTCAGTCTGGCTCTGGTCGCGGGCGGGCTTGCGATTTTCTGGTACCTGTGGGGCGTGACGGTCACAGTCATGACCGACCCGGCCGGAGCCACGGTCTTCATGGACGGCAAAAACATCGGGCAGAGCCGTGAAGGTGACGGCGTGATTTCGGTCGCGCACGTTCGCACGGGCGACCACAGCTTGAGAGTCGTCCACGATGGGTACGACGAATGGAAGCAGGCTTTCGGGGTGGAGTTCACAAACTTTGACAAGAGCCTCAATATCAAGCTGAATCCCACGATGTACAAGCTGACCGTCCTCTCCTCTCCGACCGGCAGCGAGGTGCTGGTAGACAACGTCTCCGTCGGGACGACCGGCGAGGACGACGGCAGGCTCGAAACCGAGCCGTTCAAGCCAGGCGAACATGTCGTGACGGTTCGACGTGACGGCTACCGCGAGTGGAAGCAGTCGGTCAAGCTCAACGGAGACATGACGATCAACCCGACGCTGAATCCGGCCCCCGTCATCGAAGAGAACAGTTCCTCGGCGGAAGATGAGATCAAGAACGCTCTCGAAGGATGGGCGCAGAGCACGCGCAACCGCGACATTGACGCGCACATGCAATACTATGCCGACACGCTCGATTATTATTACCACCTGACTTTAGTGCCGTCGTCCAAAGTGCGCGAAGACAGATCGAAGGCGTTCGCGAAGTTCAACTATTTGAGCGTACAGTTGAGCAACATGTCGGTTCAACTGGATTCCACAGGCCAGCGCGCGACGGTGATCTGCGATAAGGCATTTGATTTTCGCGGCGATTATAACGCGTTCTTCAGCGGCTCGGTGCAAGACCAGCTCACAGTCAACAAGCTGGGAGGCGCGTGGCTAATTACCGGAGAGAAGGAGTTGAAGGTCTATTACGTCAACAAGTAACGCGCGTCGTCCTCGCAACCGAGGCACTGGCACCTGAACCTGGCTCCGGCTTCATTTTCATACCCGCGCGCTTCCGCGAGTGTGATTTCCCTTTTCTACTTCTCTCTTTCCGATTATTCTTAATTCATGCTCTATCTGTCACAGGTACTGGGTCGCTCCATACGCGATCTTGAAGGCGAGCGTGTGGCGACGATCAAAGATGTCATCGTGCGTCTCGGCGAGGAGGATCATCCGCCGATGACGGGCATCGTCGCGCGCTACCGGCGGAGGGACTTTTTCCTCCCGCGCGGGCGGCTCAAGGAGTTCGGCGAGCACGGCGCGGGGCTCAACGCGGACATCCTCGACCTGCGCCCCTTCGCGCGGCGCGAGGGCGAGGTACTGCTCGCGCGCGATGTGCTCGACAAGCAGCTCATTGATGTGGACGGCAAGAGGGTCGTGCGCGTCAATGATGTGCAGTTGATCGACGCCGGGAACGAATGGCGCGTGACGGGCGCGGATGTCAGCCTGCAAGGGTTGTGGCGCAGGCTCGCGCCGCAGAACTTTATCGGGACGAGCCGCACGGTCGAGGTCATAGACTGGGCCGACGTGGGTTACCTGGCGACGGACGCGGCGACCGTGCAGTTGAAATCCTCGCGCGACAAGCTGGCGCGGCTCCATCCGGTCGAGATCGCGCGGCTCGCCGAATCGCTCTCCTATCATCACGGCTCGGACATCGTCGAGGCGCTCGATGACGAGACGGCGGCGGAAACTTTGGAAGAGATGTCGGCCGAAGATCAGGCGCGCATCATCGGCGAGATGGACGAAGAGCGCGCGGCGGACATCCTCGAATGGATGTCGCCGGACGAGGCCGCGGACGTGCTCGGCGACCTGCCGGAAGAGAAGGCCGAAGACCTGCTTAACCGGATGGAGGGCGATGAGCAGGCGGACGTGGCGGAGCTTCTGCCGTACGAGGACGACACTGCGGGCGGCCTGATGACGACGGAGTTCGTCACGCTGCCGCGCGAGCTGACCGTCGGCGAAGCCCTCGCGCGCCTGCGCGAGATGGCCGAGACGCCGAACATGATCTATTACCTCTACGTCACCGAGCGCGAAGAGTCGTGGAAGCTCTGCGGCGTCATCGCCCTGCGGAGCCTCATTCTGGCCGAGCAGAACGCGCCGCTCGCGTTGGTCATGCGCGACGAGTTTCAGACGGCGCACGCAGACGACCCTGCGCGCGAGGTGGCGCACAAGATCGCCGAGTACAACCTGCTCGCGCTGCCCGTGGTGGACGAGGCCGGAGACATCCTCGGCATCGTGACGGTGGATGACGCCATCGAGCTGCTGCTCCCTAAGGACTGGCGGCAACGCCTGCCGCGAGTATTCGGATGATTCAAGACGTTTATCTTTCGTCCGTCCGCCGACGGCTTTTCTTCTCAAGCCGTTTGAAGGATGATGGCATCGCAAAGGATAAAGCTGACGGCTGAAAG
>JAFBAJ010000614.1 GCA_019247865.1 Acidobacteriota bacterium | reverse complement strand
GTGTGAAGAAGCCCTCGCCGCCTGTCCCGTCGAAGCCATCGGCAACGATGGATAAGCCCCGTTCCCCGTCCGGTTCAATCGGGAGCATCATCGCATGAACACCTCGTCTCGGAACGCGTCGCATTTGAGAGCTCTGCGCTGTGCGCTCGCACTGCTCGTCTTTCTTCTTCCAGCTTCCGCTGCTTTCGCGCAGTCGGCTCCGATCCGATCCGGCGGGCAGCAGGCATACGTCATCTTCAAAGCGCCGGGCGGCTATATGGGCGCGGACTATCCGGAGCACAAGACCGGCAAGCTGCTGCTCGACCCGAAAAGACCGGACGGCATGTTCGTCGTCTATCTGAATGACGACGAGACGCCGGAAGCTTTTACCGAGCAGTTAAAAAATTTGATCGCAGAGATGTTCTATCATCAGCCAGACTTCAAGCCGACGTGGACTGCTTCGACCGTGCCAGCTCATACGACGATGAGTAATGAGACGGGGACGCTCTGGGCCAGCTCGGATGGAAAGATGGAGGTGCAGCTCGCCTCCTATCTCTTTACGCTCTCTGGGAAGAAGATCGCCTACGGCTATTTCGCCATGCAGCATGCCGGGAAGCGGCACAGCGATGACGGCCGGTTCCTGGATAGCTCCGGCGGCGGCGTCAAGGATTTCGAGAAACTCTGGAAGTCGATTGAACCGTCCAAATAAGAGAGCTGTCAGACGACGATCTTAATCAAGCCGTCTTCGACAACGACTTCATACGCCTCCACGTCGCCGCTCGTCGTCGTCAGGCATTGGCCGGTGCGTACGTCGAAGCGCCAGCCGTGCCAGTCGCACTCAATGGTGTGGCCGCACAGGTTTCCGTCCGCGAGCGGCGCTCCCTTGTGCGGGCAGAAATTTTCGATCGCATAAAATTTGCCTTCGATGTGATACAGGGCCAGCTCTGCGCCGCTCGCCAGCTCGACCGTCGCGCCGCGCCCTTCCGGCACGTCCGCGACCTTCCCGACGGTCACCTGTCGCCCCTCGCGCGGCGGCTTTTTGAAGTTGCCGAATTTCTGATTGAAGGATGGCATCGTTTGAAATCGTAGCAAAGGAGCTCGCGCCTCAGCAAACGATGCAAGTTCTCGCGCCGCGCCCGTTCTTCCAGATAGCGCCGGCGTGCTGCTTTTTCTCTCTCCCTCGCCGGACAAGAGACAGAAGCGTAAGAAGGGGAGAAGAACAAGATGAAACTAAGACTTTTTATGATCCTGAGCGCGTTTGCGCTCGTTGCTCTTTTAAACAGCCAGACCTCCGCACAGGAAGCCGTCAAGCGCACGGCCACGCGCGTCGTCGTGACGGGCGATGCGCTCGTGCAGGCTCAGCCGGACACGGCTATCTTAACCATCTCGGTCGTCACGCAGAACACGAACGCGCTCACAGCGCAACAGCAGAACGCAGCGGAGAGCGAGAAGGTCGTGCGCGCTCTCAAATCGGTCGCAGGGGCGGGCGCGGAGATCAAGACGAGCGGCTACCTGCTGACGCCGCAGCGCGTCTATCGCGAGAACCAGCCGCCGACCATCAACGGCTACGAGGCGCGGAACACGGTCACGGTCACGATGGGCGAGCTGTCGAAGGTCGGCGCGGTGATCGACGCGGCGGCGGAGGCGGGCGCGAACAACATCGACAACATCACGTTCACGCTGCGCAAGGATCGTCCGGCGCGCAATCAGGCGCTGACCGAAGCCACGCGCGAAGCCATCAGTAAAGCTCAGGTCATGGCGGAAGCCCTCGGCGGTCGCGTCGTCCGCATCGTAGAGGTGCAGGAAGGCGGCACCACGCCGCGCCCCATGTACCAGCGCGAGGTCGGCGAGGCCATGGTCGCCAAGTCCGCCAACACGCCCATCGAAGTCGGCACGCTCGACATACACTCACAGGTGCAGCTCGTCGCCGAGATCGAAATGGCACAATAAAAAGCATTAAAAAGCATTCACCGCAGAGACGCAGAGTTTGCGCGGAGGAACGCAGAGAGCTGACAGCTTTTTCTGCGTTCCTCTGCGACTTTTCTGCGTCTCTGCGGTGAGATGCTCCTGCTCCTGCACGCCTCTTGCTTTGTTAATCCACGGAGAAGGACTTATACTTCGTCAAAGTTCCCTGGAGACTGAACAAAAGATCGCGGCGGCGCTGTTAGCCGTCGCCGGAGTTGCTCTCGCGTGCGAAAAGCGGACGTGAGGGCGTTCCATTTATTTGCAGCAGAGGACACGGGAGGAGAGTTTTATGTCGAGGAATCGCTACGAAGATGAGGACGATGATTATTATTCGGGCCGCGCTCGCGCAGGGCGGCGGGAGGATGATCGTTACGAGGGCTGGAGAATGGATTATGAGCGCGGCGCGGATGATTACGGGCGCAGCCGCGCGGACGCTTACGGGCGCGGTTACGCGCGCGACGACTACAGCCGTCCTTATGAAGACCGCGCCGATTATCGTGGAGCGCAGGGA
>JAFBAJ010000493.1 GCA_019247865.1 Acidobacteriota bacterium | reverse complement strand
GCTCTGCGGCAGGTGCGCGCGATACGGGCGATCCGAAGTCATCGCGTCATAGGCGTCGACGACGGCGACGATGCGTGCGCCGAACGGAATCTCCTCGCCCTTGAGGCCAGACGGATAGCCGCCGCCGTTCCACCATTCGTGATGATGCTTGATGATGGAATGCACGTCCTCCATGTGCGGCACGCCCTTGAGCGCCTGCTCGCCGTGATTGACGTGTAGGCGCATCACATTCGTCTCGTCTGCGGTCAGCTTCCCGGCCTTGCGCAGGACGCTTTCGGGCACGCCGATCTTGCCGACATCATGCAGGAGCGCGCCGAGCTTGATGTTCGTGATCTCGACCTCCGACAGGTTGAGATTGCGCGCCAGCATCTCGGCCAGCTCCGCGACCATGCTCGAATGCTCGCCCGTGTAATCGTCCTTGACCGCGAGCAGCGAGATCAGCGCCTTGATCGTCCCGACCCAGGACTGGCGCACTTCCCTCTCCAGCGCGCGGTTGCGCTCCTTGACGCGGCTCATGACGAGCACGTTCTCGATGACGTTCAAAAGCTCGTGATGACCGAAGGGCTTGCAGAGATAGGCGGACAGGCCGAGCTCGATCAGCGCGCGCTGCTCGGCGTGATTGTCCGTCCGGGCCGTGAGCATGATGACCGGCGTGTGGCGCAGCCGCTCATCGCAGGAACCGATGATCTCATGGAAAACCTCTTTGCCGCTCAGCCCCGGCATCATATAATCCAGGATGATCAGATCGGGGTAGAGGGCGCGGGCAAAGCTCAGTCCTTCGCTCCCATTCTCAGCGCCGGTGAAATCGTACCCCGCGCGTTCCAGTCTGATCTGCTCAAGCTTGAGCAGCGCTTCGTCGTCGTCCACGAACAGGACGCGAGTTCGAGTGTCTGAAAATTTGTCGGGCATTGTTACCATCCAGTGCGCCGTGTCAGCAGTCCTGAGAGAGAGCGGCGCGCCCCCTCTTTTGCAAGACGGTAAACAGGGTGTTAGTGTAAGGTCTGGATATTGCCAAATGCGCGTTTCAAAGCTTGTTCGCGCGGCATCTTTGCTCAGGCTTAAATTAAGGGAGAGAGCCTGTATCCGGTCGGGTCAGACACAGCATAAATGTTTTTTCGTACAAAGAAGCCGGGCGAGAGTATAGCCCAAAGCCGGACGAATTGAAGATTGTAATTGCCCTGCAATCTGGTCACAGAATTATTACGAACTTTCGGAGGGCGCTCCGGCATAATAGAAAGGGAGCGCGGAAACATTTTGACTCAAGAGATCAAGCAAAAACTGCAAAACGAGCTGGACGAGCTGGAGACGGAGCTGCGCATACACCTGCCGAAAGAGATCAAGCGGGCGCTGGAGTTCGGCGACCTGCGCGAGAACGCGGAGTACCGCGCCGCGCTCGACCGTCAGGAGATGGTCAAGGCGCGAATCTCTCAGCTGCGCCAGCGCATCAGCGAGATCGCCTCGATTGACGTCTCGCAAATCCCGCGCGACCGCGCCGCCTACGGCTCGACGCTCCTGCTCTTTGACGGGGAGAAGGACGAGGAGGTGACCTATCGCCTCGTGACGGCCGAAGAGAGCGACCCGCAGGCCGGGCTCATCTCGACCACCTCGCCCGTCGGCCGGAGCCTGATGGGCAAAGAGGAGGGCGACGAGGTCATCGTCCGCACCCCCGCCGGAGCGCGCACCTTCGAGATCCGCCGCCTGACCACGCTCCACGACGAGCAAAAGGAATCTTAAAGGAAAGTCAAAACACGCTTCACTTATGGCCTCTCACTGCCCTATTATTCTTGACAAGGATGGAGACCGTTTCTATCATGCGCTGTCGGCCATGCCAGCGGAGTCGGGACGACGTTAAGTTTTAGGAGAAAGACCAGAAGGTGTTCGGGGCAAGTATCGGGCGGGGCGCGGGACGTATCATCAACGCGATGGTGCGTGGTCTGGCCTACGGTCGCATCAATCCGAACCTCCTGACGGTGATCGGAGTCGCGATCAACGTCGGGTGCGGGCTCCTCTTCGGCTTCGGCTATTTCTTCTGGGCGGGCGTGATTCTCATCGTCGCCAACCTCTTTGACATGCTGGACGGACAGGTGGCGCGCCTGTCCGGTCGCGTGACGCGCTTCGGAGGCTTTCTCGATTCGTCGCTCGACCGCCTCTCGGACATGGTGGTCTTCGTCGGCCTGATGATCTTTTACGCGCGCGACACCGAGTTTCATTCGACGCTCAATGTCTTTCTGGCGGGCGCGGCCCTGATGGGCTCCGTCATGGTCAGCTACACGAGCGCGCGCGCCGAGAGCCTGATCCCGAAATGCGATGTCGGATTCCTGCGCCGCCCGGAGCGGGTCGTGCTCCTGATCATCGGCGCGCTGGTGACGCATCCGGGCTCACAGAACCCCTTTTTGAACCGGATGCCCGCCGTGCTCTGGATTCTCGCGGTGGGCTCGTACTGGACTTTCGCGCATCGCATGTATCACACGTGGCGCGAAGTCAATAAAGCCGACGCGGCCCTTCACGCGCAGGCGACATCCGAAACTTCCCGTACGGCATCAAATGCCGGGCCTGAACGGCGCACGGAGCCGGAGCTGGTGCGCTGAAGCTGGCTTTCATCTTGTTCGAGACCGTTTTATGCAAATTGAAGTTAGTTCTCCCATCCGAAGTTCGAGGTATAAAAAATTGACCATCTGCCCCTGTTGCGGCTTCAAGTTCACAGGCGACCTGCGTACCGGCTGCGCGAGCTGCGGCGCACAAGCCGTCGGCGAGCCGCTGGCCCGTCCCGAATATGAGCTTCCCTCTTACGGCCGCGCGCTGCTGGTCGGCGTCACAGGAGCTGCGGCGCTGCTCGCCTTTCTCGTCACGACCCTGACCGCGCTCTTCCAGCGAGCCACCCTGATCTTCGACTTCTGGTCGCTGATGGCTTCGGCCGAGACCGCCGCGTGGCGGCTCAAGTGGTTAGCCTTGCCCTTCGCCGTCGTCTCGATCTGGCTCGGCTGGCGCATCTGCGAGAGCATCCGCAAGGAGCCAGTGCGCTTCATGGGCTCGCGCGTGGCGCACGGCGGCCTCATCGCTTCGATCTCTTTCGCCGTGCTGATGGCGACCTTCATCGGCATCACCGTGCCGGAGCGGCTGCGCCAGCATGAGCGCGGCGTCGAGGCAGCCTATCGCGCGCGGCTCTACACGCACAATCGAGCCTTCCTGGAATATCGCGCGCGCTTCGGAACTTTCCCCGCCGACATCAGCGACCTGCGCAACCTGCCGGATGAAGACGGCTCCATCGCCGAGCTGATCCGCAACGCCGAGCAGACCAGCTACAAGCCCTGGACTGAGCTGGCCGCGACGCAGCCGCCTCCGTCGAAATCGCGTCGCCTGCGCGGCGCAGCCCTCCAGCCCGCCGCGCTCAACTCCGATTCGGACGACACGCAGACGGAAGGCGTGCCGTTTACCAATTACGAGCTGCGTCTGCCGGGCGAGGACAAGATTCTGGGGACGGATGATGACTGGCTGATGCGCGACGGCATCGTGCGGCCGGCCACCGCGCTCGAAGGCTCGTCAGCCGTTTCATCGAGCGCCAACACGACGCCGTAAGAGAGCCTGGCGTGATGTCGTTTCTGGACTTCTTTCGACGAAAAAAGGTTGAGGATGAAGCGGCGCGGCGCTCGCGCCTGCTCCTCACCGGACGCATCGCCGAAGGCTCCGTGCTCGACATCACCTGCGACGATTCCGGCACGCCCACACATATCTTTTTCACCTACAGCATTCACGACGTGGACTACGAGGCCTCGCAGACGCTCACACAGGAGCAGCGCGGCCGCCAGCAAACATACGCGCCCGGCGCTAACATTACCGTCCGCTACGACCCGCACCGGCCGGGAAATTCGGTGGTAGTATGAGAGCAGGAGCCAGCAGCCAGGAGCCGGAAGCCAGAAGGAATGGCTGAAACCGTTTTTATTCCGGCTTCCGGCTCCTGACTTCCGGCTCCTATTTTTATGTTCAAAAAAATCCTGATCGCCAATCGCGGTGAGATCGCCGTACGCATTATGCGCGCGTGCCGCGACCTGTCTATCTCGCCGGTCGCCGTTTACTCTGAGGCCGACCGAGACGCGTTGCATGTGCGCCTGGCGGATGAAGCATATCTGATCGGCGCGGCTCCTTCGGTCGAGAGCTATCTGCTCATCGAACGCGTGATCGAGGCCGTGCTCAAAAGCGGAGCCGAAGCGATTCATCCGGGCTACGGGTTTCTGGCCGAGAACGCGTCGTTCGCGCGCGCAGTCAAGGAGGCGGGCATCACCTTCATCGGCCCGACGGCGGAGGCGATGGACTTGATGGGCTCGAAGACGAGCGCGCGCCGCGTCGCCATCGAAGCGGGCGTCCCCGTCGTGCCGGGCACGACCGAGCCGCTCGAATCATTCGCCGACGCGCAGGAGACCGCGGCGCAGTTCGGCTATCCGGTGATGCTCAAAGCCTCCGCCGGAGGAGGCGGCAAGGGGATGCGCCTCGTCGAATCGGCGGACGGCCTGCGCTCCGCTTTCGAGACGGCGCAAAGCGAGGCTCAGGCTGCTTTCGGCAATCCTGAAGTCTATCTGGAAAAGGCCGTCGAACGTCCGCGTCACATAGAGATCCAGATCTTCGCCGACACGCACGGCAACTGCGTCCACCTCGGCGAGCGCGAATGCTCCATCCAGCGGCGTCATCAAAAAGTGATCGAGGAATGCCCTTCGCCGATTGACGAGCCCTCTCTGCGCGAGCGTATGGGAGCGGCTGCTGTCCTGGCTGCGCGCGCGGTGGATTACGTCGGCGCGGGCACGGTCGAGTTTCTGGTCAGCGACACGACGCGCGACTTCTATTTTCTGGAGATGAACACGCGCCTTCAGGTCGAGCATCCGGTGACGGAACTCGTGACGGGCATCGACCTCGTGCGCGAGCAGATCATGGTCGCGCAAGGCGCGCAGCTCTCTTTCACGCAGGACGATGTTCGTTGGAGCGGGCACGCCATCGAGTGCCGCGTTTATGCCGAAGACCCGGACAACAATTTCATGCCCTCGCCCGGACGCATCACGCAACTGCGCGTTCCGGCCGGGCCGGGCATACGCGACGACGGCGGCGTCAGTGCGAACGCGGAGGTCTCGATCTACTATGATCCGATGATCTCCAAGCTCGCCGCGTGGGGGCGCGACCGCGCGGAAGCGATTGATCGTCTGCGGCGCGCGCTCGACGAATACGCTGTCGGCGGCATCAAGACGACGCTCCCCTTCTTCCGCGAGATCGTGCGCGATGAGGAGTTCATCGCCGGACGGCTCGACACGGGCTTTATCGCGCGCTTTAACGAGCGGCGCGCAGGAGCCGCGCAGGCGGACGAGGCGGCCGATGAAACGCAACGCGACATGGCTCTCATCGCCGCCGCGCTCCATTACAGCGAGCGGCAGAAAGCGCCCGTCGCTCAAGCCGCGACCGCGGAGCAGAGCAAGTGGCGCATGGCCGGACGCGCCGCGCTAAGAGGCAGGTCTTAGGACTTAGGTCTTTAGCCTTTGTGCAAAGACCTAAGCACAATAACCAAAGACCGTTTTTAATCAAACATGAAACTGACGGCAGAGCTTGACGGAGCAGAACAGCAGATAGAGTTGCGGCGCGAGGGCGAACGCGTGTGGGCGCGCGTGGACGGTCGAAGTTACGAGCTCTCTGTGCGCGAGACGGAAGCGGGCGCTTACCTGTTGATAGACGACGGGCGCGTCTACGAGTGCCGCGTCGAGAGCACGCACGCGCAGCCAGACGCCGTGCAGGTGCATGTCAGGACACAGACCTATGCGCTGACGCTCTCCGACCCTAAGCGTCTGCGCGGCGGGCACGGCGGCGCGGGCGGGCATGGTGTCGACGGCTCGGCCCAGATCGTCGCGCCGATGCCCGGCAAGATCGTGCGCGTGCTGGTCGAAGTGGGCGCGGCGGTCAAAGCAGGCGACGGCATTATCGTCGTCGAAGCGATGAAGATGCAGAACGAGATGAAAGCGCCGCGCGACGGAGTGGTCAGCGAGATTCACGCCGCGAGCGGCGCGACGGTCAATGCCGGAGATATTCTGGCAACTATCGAATAATGAATAAAGCTGCTCAGGACTTACGCATTCTGCTCTGGGATATAGACGGCACCTTGATGCGCTCGAATCGCCGTGACGCGTTCAAGGATTACACGATCCCGATGCTCGAAGGAGTCTTCGGGACGGCCGGGCGGCTGGCTGAGATGTCCGTCTCGGGAATGACGGATTTGCAGATCGTGGCCGAAGCGCTGCGTGACGAAGGCTTCACGCACGAGCACATACGCGAGCGCGCGCACGACCTGCGCGAGCGTTACATGCTTGAGATGGAGCGCGCCGTCAGTCGCGGCGGCGAGGGACTCTTCTACACGCTGCCCGGCGTGCGCGAAGTCCTGGAAGCGACCGCGCAGCACACGCGTTATCGCAACGCGCTCCTGACCGGCAACATAGAGCCCGCCGCGCACCTCAAGATGCGGCTCGTCGGGCTCTCGGAATTTTTCCAGTTGCCGGGAGCGTTCGGCGATGATTCGCACGACCGGCGCGACCTGCCCGCGCTCGCGCGCGAGCGCATCAACCGGCAACTCCAGTTCGACTTAGAGCCCGCACAGTTCATCGTCATCGGCGACACGCCCAACGACATCGACTGCGCACGCCACTACGGCGCGCGTGCGGTCGCCGTCGCCACCGGGCGCATGTACACGCCGCAAGACCTGCTCGCGCACGAACCGGACGCGCTCCTCCCGGACCTCACAGACCTGTCGCTGGTCATGCGAACATTCGATCAACTGTAGAAAAAAGTTTCACGCGAAGACGCAAAGAAAAGCTTGAGACTTTTCTTTGCGTCTTCGCGTGAAATTTTTATGCACGCTGAAAACCCTTTTCGATGTCGCGCGTCGTGAGGCGCAGGACGAGCGGGCGGCCGTGCGTGGTGATGGTGGGCGCGGAGGTGTGCAGGAGCCTGTCGATGAGCCAGCGCATCTTTTCGGGAGCGAGCGTCGTCCCGGCTTTGATGGCTGCGCGGCGTGCGAGCGAGGCCGCGATCTCGTCGCGCAGAATGTCTTTGGCGGCGACGCGACGCTCCGCCTCCATCGTGTTCAGAATCTCCGAGAGCAGGCTGTGCGCTTCGCCTGCGGGCAGTTCGGCGGGCACGGCCTTGACCGCGATCGTGCGCCCGGAGAGACGCATCAGAGAGAAGCCGTAAGCCTCCAGCTCTTCGGCCACCAGCTCAAAGGCGATGGCCTGCGCGGGCGTCAGGTCAAAGGTTTCGGGCAGGAGCAGGTGCTGCGATTCGGCGCGGCGTGTGGTTTCGAGCGCGTGATATTTATCGTACAGGATGCGTTCGTGCGCCGCGTGCTGGTCGATCAGGAGCAGACCTTCGTCATCCGCTGCGACGATGTAGCTCTCGGCCAACTGGCCGAGCACGCGTATGTCGTGCGAGAGCGATTCGACCGGGACTTCGCGCACGAGGTTTGAGGCTGAGACGAGCGGCGGCAGCGTGCGCGCGTGCACAGGCTCAGGCGGCGGCTCTGCGTTTGATGAAAGAGCTGCTGTCAACTCTTCCTCGCTCGGCGGCAGGCGATGCGCTTCGAGATAAGAGCGGCGCATGATGGAGTTGAGGTCCCTGGCCGTGTTGCCCCTCGCCGGCTCGGTCGAAGGCTGCGTTGAGGGCTGCGACTCTGCCGGGCGAAATTCGATCTTCTCCTGACGCGTCGGCGGAATCAGCTCGGCCGTCACGCTGCGCGACGGCGGGCTGGCGGCGGAGATCGGCGTCCCGAGCTCTCCCGAAAAAATCTCTGCGACCTCTCTCCCGTTTTCAGCTTCATCAACTTTATCAATGGCGGCTTCGCTCTCGCGGCTGTCTTCGCTCGTCTCGCCGGCGCGCACGTATCCGGCGCTTGAGAGGGCTCCGCGCACGGCTTCGCGGACGGCATCGGCGACGGCCGGGGCGCGACGAAAGCGGACTTCGGTCTTCGCCGGATGAACGTTGACGTCCACCTCTTCGAGCGGGACTTCGAGAAAGAGGAGCGCCGCCGGATAGACGCCCTGCGGCAGCACTCCGCGATAAGCCTCAGACAGCGCGCGGCTGATGAGCCTGTCGCGCACGTAACGCCCGTTGATGAAGAGATACTGCGCATCGCGCGACGTGCGCCGCTCGCGCGGGGCCGAGACGAAACCGCTCGTGCGCGCCACCAGGGAGTTGCCGCCTTTGACCTCCAGCAGGTTCTCCAGAAACTCTGCGCCGAAGATTTGATACGCGCGCTCGCGCAGGTCTTTGGCCGGAGCGACGCGCAGGGTCTCGCGCCCGTTGTTGGTTAAAGTGAAAGCGATCTCCGGATGCGCGAGCGCGTAATGCGTGATGAGGTTGGAGAGATGAAAGCTCTCTGTCGCTTCGGAGCGGAGGAACTTTCTGCGCGCCGGGACATTAAAGAAGAGGTCGCGGACGGTGAAGGTCGTGCCCTGCGGGTGCGCCGCGTCTTTGACATCGCGCCAGCGTCCGCCTTCGATGAGAATGCGCGTCGCGGCGCGCGCGTCGGCATGCTTCGTCAAAAGCTCGACGCGCGCGACCGAAGCGATGGAAGCCAGGGCTTCGCCGCGAAAGCCGAGCGTCGAGATGGCATTGAGGTCTTCGGCGGAAGTGATCTTCGAGGTCGCATGCCGCTCGAAGGCCAGCACGGCATCATCGCGCGCCATCCCCTCGCCGTCGTCCGACACGCGCAGAAGCCTCCGCCCGCCGCCTTCGACATCCACCTCGATCCGCCGCGCGCCCGCGTCAATCGCATTCTCGACCAGCTCTTTCGCCACAGACGCCGGACGCTCGACCACCTCCCCGGCGGCGATCTGGTTGGCGAGATGATCTGACAGGACGCGAATCTTGGACATAAAGCAGTAGTCAGTGGTCAGTGGTCAGTGGTCAGTGGTCAGTAGCCAGCATCAAGACAAGTGCTTTTCTACTGACCACTGACCACTGACTGCTTCAAAGGTACACAATCTGATGATCGGTCGAGCCGAGATTGATGGCGTCGTAGATCCAGTCCACCACGTAGCGGCCGTGGCGCGCGACGAGTGAGGTGATGTTGATGCGGCGTTCCTGCAAAGTCTTTTCGGGATAGAGACAGGAGAAGGCGCGCTCGATCTGGCGATGCGCGGCGCGGTCGCGGTTCATCTGCGCGCGATGAAAGCGCGTGCGCAGGCCGTGGAGCTGATAGTTGATCTTGCGCCGCCCAGTCTCCAGAGCGTCGGCCAGCGTCGGGTCCACCTCGCCGAGCCGCTCGCGCAGGCCGTCCAGCTCGCGGTTGATCGTCTCATCTGCGTGCGCGAAGCTCTGCGCCGTCTCGGCTCCGAGGTGCTCTTCGACGACGCGCGCGAGCACGTTCTCCAGTCCGGCGAAGAGGTCTTCCAATTCGAGCTGATAGCGTTCGAGCGTGCGTCCCGTGCGGCTCTCGACGATGGTCAGGCTCGCGCGCGGCAGGATCGGAGTCGCGGGCCGCTCCAGCAGGCGATAGACTTCGCCCGTCTGAGCGAAATAGGCGATCTCCGCCGCGCCGCCGAAATAGGCGACCGTCGGCAGGAGATAGTCCTGCACCACCGCGCGCAGGGTCACGTTGGGACTGAAGCGCGCGGGCTCGCGCAAC
Organism: Acidobacteriota bacterium; assembly: GCA_019247865.1. GTDB lineage: Bacteria > Acidobacteriota > Blastocatellia > Pyrinomonadales > Pyrinomonadaceae > JACMLC01. The sequence continues at coordinate 74 of JAFBAJ010000493.1, read as the reverse complement.
GCCCACTCGGCCAGTTGTTCGGCCGAATATTCTTCCGGACTCTCCTTCGTGCGATACGTGCCGCGCTCCGTGCG
>JAFBAJ010000383.1 GCA_019247865.1 Acidobacteriota bacterium | reverse complement strand
ATCGTTCATGGAGAGGTTTTATCGCGTCTATCCGGAGGCCGAAGCCTATCTGCGGCGGGCGCGATTCTACGCCGGAGCGCACGAAGTCAGATGGATTCTGAGAGGCATCGAAAGCCGGGATAACTGGTGGTTCGCCGTCCATGTCGGCAGCGCGAAGGACATGAAACTATGACGGAACATTTGAGCCGAAAGCGTGGTCTAAAGGGTTTGACGGCATAGCTTTTATTATCATCCTGCCTTTCTCTTATTTCTCATCGGAGGCGACAAGTTGCTCGAAATCAGAGAGCTGAAGAAGACCTATGCGAGCGGTGTGCAGGCGCTGAGGGGGATCGACCTCAAGGTGTCTGCGGGCGTGTTCGGGCTGCTGGGGCCGAACGGCGCGGGCAAGACGACTTTGATGAAGATTCTGGCGACGCTGCTCGAACCGGATTCGGGCGAGGTGGCGGTGGGCGGCGTGGACTTTATCAAGCGCAAGCCGGCTGCGCGGAGGATGCTCGGTTATCTGCCGCAGGAGTTCGGGCTCTATCCGACGCTGACGGCCGAGCAGACGCTCGCCTACTTTGCGCGGCTGAAGGGAGTGCGTGAAGCGGCGGAGCGCGCGCGGCTGATCGACGCACTGCTCGAAAGGGTCAATCTCTCGCAGGCGCGCAGGCAGGCGGTCGGAGGTTTTTCCGGCGGGATGCGCCAGCGGCTCGGCATCGCACAGGCGCTCATCGGACACCCGCGCCTCATCATCGTGGACGAGCCGACCGCCGGCCTCGACCCGGAAGAGCGCAACCGCTTTCATAACCTGCTCTCCGAGATCGCGTCCGAAGAGACGGTCGTGCTGCTCTCGACGCATATCGTCTCGGATGTCTCGACGCTCTGCGGCATGATGGCGATCATCCGGCGCGGAGAGATCATCGCGTTCTGCACGCCGCAGGCCGCGCTGGCCGAGCTGGCGCACGTCGTCTGGGAAACAATCGTCGCGCGCGAAGAGGTCGCCGCCATCAGAGCGCGCGCGCAGGTCATCTCGACGCAGCTCTACGAAGGGCGCGTGCGCGTCCGCGTCTTTTCCCGCGACGGGCAACCGGGCGCAGGGTTCAGCCCCGCGGCCCCGACGCTCGAAGACTATTACCTCAACCTCGTCTCAAACACGGAGCATGTCCATTGAGCAGCCGGAGCCTCGCGCCCTTCATCGCGGTCTTTCAGAACGAGCTGCGTTTCAATCTGAAGCGCGTCGCGCCGTATGCGCTGATGCTCATCTTCAGTGCGAACGCGTGGCTGTGGTGGAGCAAGGGGCCTGCCGTCAGCCGGGGCTGGGCGGTCAACAGCGACTTCTACATCGTCTGGCTGTTCTGCGGCTTCTCGTTTATGACGATGCCGCTCTTCATCGCACTCATGATGGGCGATCCGGTGATCAGAGATTTCCGTCTCGGCATCGACCCGCTCATCTTCTCCAAGCCGGTCAGCCGCGCCGAATATCTGCTGGGAAAGTTCTGCGGCAACTTTCTGGTGCTGAGCTGTTGCCAGTTCTGTTTCGCGTTGACAGTGCTGCTGTTGCAGGGCTTCAGCACGCGCGGGATGGTGGTGCTCTCGCCGCGACTGCTGCCCTACGTGCAGCACTTCCTCTTCTTCATCGTCATCACGAGCCTCGCGCTCGGCGCGCTCTGCTTTACCGTCGGCACGCTGACGCGCAACGTCAAGCTCGTCTACGGCTTTGTGCTCTTCTCCTATTTCCTGTACATCGCGTGGCAGAAGACGATCAAAGGATGGCCGCTGCGCTGGCGGCTGGCGCTCGACCCGCTGCTCTTCAACACCGTAGCAGAGGGCTGGCAGGGGCGTAGCGCAGACTGGCTCAACCAGCTCAGCATGGGCTACGACGGCGCGATGATTCTGAATCGCGTCCTGATGTGCTGCGTCGCGCTGCTCTGTCTGTCTGTGCTCTACTTTCGTTTCAGGAAGTCCGCGAGCGAAGAGTCGAAGACCGGGCCGCAGCTCCAGACTTTAGGATTGACGACTCAAGCGGAGTGGCTTGATCGCGGGACGGAAAGCCCAAGCCGCGCGCCGCGCGCCGAGACTGCTTCAACCATCAGGACGAAGCTGCCGCGAGTCACGCTCGTCACGGAAGGCTTGCGCGCGTGCGCGGAGCAGTTTGTGGCGGCGCTGGGAGTGGAGTTTCGTCTGCTCCGTGCGGAGCGCAGTCTGATCGTCGTCGCGCCGCTCGTCCTCTTGATGTGCATCCTGGAGCTGGCGGCTTTCAGGCTCGTGCCGGAGGGCTCGTACTCTGCGACTTACGCGAGCCGGACGGCGGAAGGGCTGCTGCTCTTCCTGTTCGGCATCGCGGTGTTCTACGCGGGCGAGACGATGCACCGCGACCGCGAGACGAGGATCGAACCGCTCCTGTGGAGCACGCCCGCGCCGAACTTCGTGCTCTTGCTCTCAAAGCTGGCGGCCACGCTGCTGCTCTCGTGCTCGCTCGTGACGCTGGCCTTCGTGATGGCCGTCTGCGTGCAGCTCGCGCAGGGTCACTGGCCTCTTGAAATCTCGATCTATCTCAAGACCTGCATCGTCATCCTGCTGCCGAGCGTGATCTTCATGATCGCCGCGTCGGTCTCGCTGAACGTCCTGCTACGCGACAAATATCTGGCCTACGCCGTGAGCCTCGCCCTCGGCGGCACGGTCTATTACCTGTCGGGTCTGGGGCTAAACAGCTGGCTCTATAATCCTGTGCTGCACAGGCTCTGGACGCCAGCCGATCTGACAGGCGGCGGAAATCTGACGCGCATTCTGGTGCACAGGCTTTACTGTCTCGCGCTCTCGACGCTCCTCGTCGCGCTGGCGCTCCTCTTTCATGAGCGCGGGTCAAACAAAGAATTTCGCGCGCAGGGCCGCCTGAGCGAGCGCGGCTGGTCTGCTCTGTTCGCCCTCGCCTCAGTCCTCATCGCCCTCGTCACGGGCTTCGTCGTCATGCGTGCCGGATAACCTTTGCAAGCTCCGGAGCGAGCACGCGTTCTAGCGTCATGAGAAGAATAAAAGCGGCGCTCAGAATGTGTGTGGTCGGCTCGCTCGTGCTGCTCTGTTTCGCGCAGGGGAGGGCGCAGGGCAGCGTTGGCAGCGTTGAAGGCGAACCGCTCTTCCTGATCTGGGATGAGCAGGGCAAGTACGGCTTTATGGATGCGACCGGGCGCGTGCGGATCAAGCCGCAGTACGACGGGGCGCTGCCCTTCACGGAGGGTCTCGCAGCGGTCAGCAGCAAAGGCTTATGGGGCTTCATTGATACGACCGGCAGGACGGTCGTGCCGCTCACGTATCGCGGCGTGTCGCCATTCTCAGACGGCGTCGCAGATGTCACAGTGACGGCAGCGAGCGCGCCGTATCCCTGCGGCTACATCGATCACTCCGGGCGCTATGTCATCAAGCCGCAGAACAAGTTCACCTGCACGGATTTTAAGGAGGGCTTCGCGGTCGTCGGAGTTTATGACGAGCAGATAGGCGAGAGTCTGGACGGCTACATTAACAAGTCAGGCGAGCTGGCGATTGGCGGTGGTTATTCGCGCGCAGACAATTTCAGTGAAGGACTGGCGCGTGTCAACGATTTCAACGAGACCTATTTCATCAATCGTGAAGGCGAAACGGCGATCAACCTCAAGGGCTATGCCGGAACCGATACCCTGAGCGACGAGTATGAGCCCTCCGGCTCTTTCAGCGAAGGGCTGGCGGAGGTCGGCATCACTGTCTTCAGCTCTTACGGCTATTCGCGTTTCGGTTTTGTGGACAAGCGCGGCAAGGTCGTCTTCAAGCTGCCGGAGCGGATGCGGGCCGAGGGAGCTTTTCACGACGGGCGGGCGCTGGTGCTGTTGACGAAGACCGAGAAGGTGAAGGTTGATCTCGGAGATGAAGTCATCAGTCAGGAGGTAGAGGTCGCGCTGTACGGCTACATCAACAGCACGGGCGCGCTCTCGATTCCGGCGCGCTTCAGCGAGGGCGAAGATTTCTCAGACGGCGTGGCGGTCGTCAGGAGCGGCCAGCCCCGGCCTGCGTTTCCGCGTGACCTCGACGGCTCGGCCGCCGCAGACGCCTTCGCGGACCGGAGCGGAGACTGGCTCTGCATCAATCGCGCGGGCGCGGTCGTCATCAAAAAATGCGGCGAGCCTCTGTCGTCCGATGAGCTTACCGATAAATTCCCGATGTTCGGCGAAGGCTTCGGCAAAGGCTTTGTGGGTGGCCTCTTCTTCCATAAAACTCGTGTCGGCAACAAAGACCTCTACGCCTACATGGACAAGAGCGGCCAGCAGCTCTGGCTTCAACCTCACGGGCCGAACGTCAGGCCGCCGAGATGGTGGCGCGAGAATTTTTAAAACAGTCTCACGCCAAGGCGCTGGTGACGCAAAGAAAGACAGTTAAGCTTTTCTTTGCGTCTTTGCACCTTGGCGTGAGACTTTGAATTGAATAGTAATTATTACTTGCAAAGCCACGCGGGTGTAGTATGATTGGCCTGCCGATTACCCCTTCGTAAGCTAAGTTTCGTCCCCTTCCAAAATAAACAGAGATCTGAAAGGTAAGGATTCCATGAAGACCTACACACGGATCAAGGTTTTGGTTGTCTTAGCTTTCATGTTTGCCGCGGCAACCGCCACACTGATTAGTCCGGGCGCGGGCGCGCAGAGCCCTCCGCCCAAATCAAAGGCCGGAGATCAACCGACTTCTTTCACGCCGGTCGTCGAAGAGCCGTTCGAGGTCGTGCGGGCACGCGACAAGGCTGCGAAGCCGCGCGTGATGGCTGCCGCGCGCAGGCTCCTCGAAGAACGCTACAACCTGACGCCGCGCCTTGACCCGACCGTCAAGATGACGCGCGGCAAGCCGATTCCGGTCGGCCCGACGGCGCGCCTCAAGAAGGGCGTGACGTGGGAGCAGCTCGGGCGCATGTCGCCCGATGAGATCAGGGAGAAGGATTTGTTTCCCTATCTGCCGCTGCCGCACGTCAACCATCCGGTCGGCGGGATGGTCTTTCCGCAGATGGAGATCAAGCTGCTCCCGCGTCTCGAACGCTTCGACATGGATTTCGATATCCCGGAGCCGTTCCTGCCGGAGTTTCCGCCCGCCATCTTTCTGACGACGCGACCAGACCTCGGCGATGTCTCGCAGGGGAAGCTCGTGACGAACGAGAATTTCTACGAGCTCTTTAACGGCATCCTCAACCCCAAGCAGCTCGACGGCCTGCGCCTGCTGGTGACGCAGTTTCCGCAGCAGCAGTTCAACGCGACCGCCGACCGCAAGACCGAGCATGCGGACGGGATGCGCGGCGTGGCCTGTTTTGATTGTCACGTCAACGGCCACACCTCCGGCGCGGCGCATCTGGTCGGCGACATACGCCCGCAGGAGAACCGCCGCCGCATCGAGACGCCTTCCTTGAGAGGCGTCAATATTCAGCGGCTCTTCGGCTCGCAACGCGCGCTCAAGACGGTCGAGGATTTCACGGAGTTCGAGCAGCGCGCGGCCTACTTCGACGGCGACCCTGTGCTCGCCACCAAGAAGGGCCTCAACATCCTGGATCGCGGCTCGCAGGTGCACGACATGTCCGAGTTTCAGGAGATACTGGACTTTCCGCCCGCGCCCAAGCTCAACGTCTTTGGGCGGCTCGACCGTAAGAAAGCGACCGAGAGCGAGATTCGCGGCGAGGAGCTTTTTTTCGGCAAGGCCAGTTGTTCGCAGTGTCACACGCCGCCCTTCTACACGGACAACCTGATGCACGACCTGCTGGTCGAGCGTTTCTACAAGCCGCGCATGGAGGGCGGCATGATGATTACGAAACAGGGGCCGATCAAGACCTTCCCGCTGCGCGGCATCAAGGAATCGCCGCCCTACCTGCATGACGGCCGCCTGCTCACGCTCGAAGACACGGTCGAGTTCTTCAACCTCGTCCTGGAATTGGATCTCGCGGCGCAGGAGAAGACCGATCTCGTGGCCTTTATGCGCGCGCTGTAAGCGCCTTTAATGCTGAGATTTCAGACAGATGAGGCTCAGGCTTGAGCAACCGTTCGAGCCTGAGCCTCATCTGTATAAGTTCTCTTCTGCGGTACTGACCTGGATGACGCTCAATCGCCCCCTAAACCGTTCATTTTCTAAAATTGCCACACTGCACGCGGTTGCCTTCGTTTACTATCATACTGCCTTTTACCGTCATTGGCCGGGCAAGTCCCAGACAACCCTAAGGAGTCACATCATGAAGCACTCGCTCCCTCGTACATACGCGCTGGCCTGTCTCTCGTTTATCACAGCCCTGACGTTGCTCTTCTGCCACGCGCGCGAGGCGCAGGCCGGAACGCTCGATCAGGGCTTCGGCGTCGGCGGCGGGATGCTCGTCAACGTCAACCAGACAGATTATCCGAACAAGATTTTCGTCCTGCCCGACGGCAAAATCCTGATCGCGGGCAATAGCGTGTGGGTGAGTTTCCATATCTACTCGCCCTCGCCGACCCTCATTCGCCTCAATCCGAACGGCACGCTGGACAACACTTTCGGCCCCAACGGCAACGGCACGGTCAATAGCCAGCACGGCGCTTTTTATGCCGTCGATACGATCCTGCAGCCGGACGGCAAGATTGTCATGGTCGGCAGCGCGAACATGGGCTGGAACACGCCGCCGAACGTTTTCGCGCTTATCCGCTTCAACGCGGACGGTACACGCGACACTTCCTTCGGCACGAACGGGCTGGTC
>JAFBAJ010000328.1 GCA_019247865.1 Acidobacteriota bacterium | reverse complement strand
CTACCCCCTCTACCCCCTCTACCCCCTCTTACCCCCCCCAGTTTCTAGAGGCTCTACCCCCTCTAGAAACTACCCCCTCTAGTACCAGTTTAAATCAAACAGAATCAATAGTTTCCGGGCCGCTTAAGACTTCTTTTAAAACAAGTACTGAGAACAATGATGATGATGACGCTGCGCTGGCCGGACTGGTCTCAACATTGAAGGAAGCCACAAAGCAGGTGACGGGAAGGGAAACTTCTCCTAACGAGAGTGAAAGGTGGCGTGAGTTGGGAGAGGTTCTTACGACAGAGCTAAAAATTGCAGCAGCGCGCACGACTATCTCTTCGGTCCCAGCCTTCCTCAGCGAACACTTGCGGCGCAGGCTTTGGAAGAAAGATAAACAACAGATCGCCGAGGAGGGCAGGGCAGCCGATGGCGATCACACAAGAGCACTCAGTCAGAAATTAGATATCAGTAAATGCCCGGATTGTGGTGGAAGCGGAATGTACTATCCCGAAGGTTACGAAAAAGGTGTGGCTAAATGTAAACACGCGCGACTCACAGCCGCTGAAGATATCTAGAAGTTGACTCTCACTAAGCTGTCTTTCTGTTGCGCCTCGATATCAACAGAAAGGCAGGCAGAGAATCATGCCGGGATGCGGTTAAGATTACGATGATATTTATCTCCTCATCCACCAGGCACCTTAAAATCCTTTGCCCAATTACCGACGGCTAATGAAACCACCTGCATGGGATTGAGGGCATTGAAGACTTCCGGATCCGGTTCTGTTGGTTGACAGGACGATAGAGCGCGAGGAAGAGACAATATGCTGTTCAGGATAGACGTGCAAATGATCAAGGATGGCTGGCAGGTTCGTGTCCTTGACCCCAAGACCAAAGAGACTCTGCGCGACTCGCAAACAGGCGAGCCGTTGCTGGAAAGTCCGCGCCTGCTCAGAAGTCCCTGGGGGGATCCTCGCCATCCGCATTCTTTCCCTCTGCCGCCACTGAATGAGACGGAGGAGTTAGCGAACGATAAAGAGTTAGCCTCATTGATTAATTCCGACAACAGTGCACCGCTGGAAGCTTTGATGGGAAAGATTGCGGGACGGCAGATCGGGGACGATGAGACGATCATGAAGTCCTTCGGTCGGTATCTCTTCACGACACTGATCGGCACGGCACTGTGGGATAAGATCAAGCGGGCAGCGGGCACACAGCGTATCGAGCTGGGCCTGTGCTGGCCCGCTACGGATCGCGCGATGAATCGCCTGCCCTGGGAGATGATGTACGGTCCGAGGTCTTTTCTAGCGGCCGAGCCGCTCGTCTCCCTCACAAGGGTAGTGGCAGATACAGGTTTCACGGTTGCTGCGATAGAGTCGCCTCCACGCGTGCTGTTTGTGATCGGCAGTAATCTGGAGGATCAGGAGATTCGACCGGGCGCGGAGTATTTAGCCCTGTTGCAGAGCCTGCGTATGAAGCAGGGCGTGAGTCTCAAGCATCACCTGCTACTCGATGCGACGGAGGAAACGCTCGCCGCCGCCGTTAAAGAGTTTCGCCCAACGGTCGTGCACTTCATCTGCCACGGTGGCATCAACAGTGAAGGCAGAGGCTATCTGAACCTCATCAACTCGAAGAAAAATTCCAACGAGCGGTATCTTCCAATCTATGCCGCCAGTCTCTATCAACTGCTCATCTATACCTGTGACCCGGCGTCGTCTGAAGACCCGGCCGGAGAAGGCACTGCGGCAGCCGTCACCCCACAAGTTTGCACGCCGCAGGTCATCGTCCTCAACGCTTGCTATACGGCCAACGCAGAAGACCTGACGCTCAGAGAAGTCGGACAGGTTGGGATTCCGTTCGCGGTCGAACTGGTCTCCGCGGGCATTCCCATCGTCGTCGGGATGGGCGGGGAAGTGGCCGACCAGGCCTGTCGCCTCTTCAGCCGCCGCTTCTACGAATCGCTGCTCAAGGACGGCGATCTGGCCTTCGCCACATCGGTTGGACGGCGGATCGGAATTATGCCGGGCAGCGGCACTGATCCGCGCAACTCGCTCGACTGGACTTTGCCGACGCTCTTCATGTCCGACGGCATCATCGAGCCGGTCATCCCGATCAACCCGCAGCCGTTGGAACAGAGCTGGCATGAGATTGCCAACGGTTACGCGACGCCCGGCTTTCCTCCTTTCTGCGGCCGTCTCGATGTCTTTCAAAAGTACGATTGTTTGATGGCCGATGCTGAAACGCAACATGTCCTCTTGCAGCAGGAGGTCGGTTATCAGGTGTTGACGGTGGCGGTCAAGGAGATGGACAGCAAGAAGGTGGGCGATCCCAAATTCGGGCGCACATGGCTGCTCAAAGAGCTCGCCGTCAAGGCGGCGCGCGATGGTCATGTGCCCTGTCTGGTGAATCAGGAGACGATGACCGGCCCGCAGATAAACTGGCCGCCAAAGTCTGTCGAAGAGATTATTTTGGCGATCAAGCGAGCGGCCAATCGCGTCAGCAAGTATCTGCAGCTCGAATACACGCAGTGGCATCACCTCAACAGTCTCAGCAACCTGGCGCCGGGACAGCCTGCGCCGGACGACCTGCATCCGGAAATCAAAGCCGACTACAATAAAGACCCGAACGACCCGTTGATGCTGGCCGTCGCTCTGCGCCTCGATCTGCTGAGCTTCCTCAAAGAGATCAAATCCAAGCTCCCAGGCGCTGCACGCCGACGCAGCAAACTGCTCTTACTGATCGACGACACGCACCGCATGCAGGGCGCGACCAACTTCATCTATAAAGCGCTGCTCACCACCTATGGTCTGCTCTCGCCCGATGCAGCAGAGCATGTGCGCGTCATCTTCAGCCATTCAAAAGTAGCCGCGGTCAATCAGGAGGCTGCGGTTGACGCGATCGCGGAATGGCAGGGGAGCAACAGATATTTGGAGGCATCGATTGATAAGTTCAAGCCGCTCCTGGCGGCGCGGCTGGCCTACGAACATTTCCTCTTCTACTGGCGCAACGCCGAGGGGAATCGAATATCTCTGGTGCCGGTGCGGGATAACAAGGAAGTGGTCGCCTCTTTCTTTGTGGGGTTGCGGGCCATCATTGGAGAGGTGCCGTCAAACTTTATGAACAGCCAGGTCTCGAATCTGATCAACATGTATCTCGATCCGGCAGAGTTTCCGAAACCGGTCTTGCGCGAGGCCAAGGATGACGAGATGTTGGAGATGGTTAAGTTTTAACTGTTAGGTTAAGGGAAGGTATCTCTGGATGGAACGCGGCCAAACAGCGCAACCATTGTCCATCGAAGAATACGAGCGACGGCTCGAAGAGCAGATGTCTCAGCCCGTTGCGACTTCAACGAGCGAGACTCCTGTCGCTCCGACAATCTCGCCGGACGAACAGGCCAGACTGATCCGCATCAAGCTCGACGAATCGCAACTCAAGCGCGAGGCGCAGCCCTCCACAGAAGCTTCGGTGATGGTGGAGCGTGCGCGCCTTTGGATGGCAGTGGTTCCTTCGTGGACGCTCCCGCTGGCGGAGGCTTGTCGTTTCCCGGCCGGAGAGGGCGGCGTCGAGCAGACACTCAACGAACTACTCAAGACCGGCCTGATCGAAGTCGCGGAGTCCATTTTCCCGGAAGAACAGAGCCCGGAATTTATCCTCTATTCGATGCCTGATGTTGCGAGGGCCGATGTCCTGGGGCCTTTCGTGAATGACAAGAGCCGTGTGCGTGAGCTGGAGGAGGTCCTGGCTGACATCGGCAAGCGCATTCTGGACGGTTCTTCCGTCGTCGAATACATCCCGCTTCCGACCCGGCAATGGGCTACGCTCGCCGTACACGCCGCCGCGCCCGACGGTGCGCCCTTCGCAGAGACGATGGCCGGAGCCCTGCACCAACAGGTGAGCGCCGCAGTTGAGCGGCGAGATGTGGTCGAAGTCTCCGACTGGATTGACACTGCGGGCATCTTCGCCGAAATCCTGGCGCAGGACCTCGATCTCGCGTTGAGTCTGACGGAAGTGTTCCTGCGAGCGAACCGCTCTCTTGAGCTGCTGCAACGTGAAGAGAACGACCTGCACTATCTCAAATTTAAGTTGGAGCGCGAGGAACAGTTGCATGCCTTCAATGAGTTGATGGATGGGACGGATGATGCATGGGCGCTCCATTTCATCGGCACGGGCGGCGTCGGCAAGACGATGCTGATTCGGGACATCGCAGTCTATCGCGCGGCAGAGGCGCGTGCCGTCTCGGCGCGGATAGATTTTGATTATCTTAACCCGGATTATCCGAGCATCGCTCCCGGCCTGCTGCTCTGGTCGCTGTCGCAGGAACTGCGCCTGCGCGACAACATCGGCGTGGGCGAGCTCTTCGACGAAGGCGATAATTTACTGCGCAAGCTGCATCAACGCCTGCGCGGGAACCGCGTCACGGACTGGCGCGAGGCCGTCAGCCAGAGCGAGTTTACTGAGGCGCTGGTTCTTTACATCCAGGCCTTCAAAATGTTTGCGCGCGCAGGTCAACGCGTCCTGCTCATTCTGGACACCTGCGAAGAGTTGGCGCGCGTGCGTCCGGACGGCAGCGTCCCCGAAAGCATTGAAGCCACCTTCGCCATTATCAGAGCGTTGCATAACGGGCCTCAGGCGCTGCTCGACGAGGATGCTCCGGAGACGGACGAGGGCGCGCATGAGCTGCGCGTGATTTTCGCTGGTCGCCGCCTGTTGGCTCAGGAGGGTTTCGGTTGGAGCGCCGACGCCCTGACCAAATTGCCCCCGCGCCGCTACTTGCGCCTGCACGAGATTCGTGGCTTTACGCGCAGGGAAGCAGAGCAGTTCCTGCGAACTATCATGTCTGTGCCTGAGCAGCTCATCGCTCCTATTATCAAGCACAGTCCGGATGTCGGGCAGGTGACGAGAATCAAGTGGGCTCCGGGCGTGTCAGTTCAGCCGGACGAACCTCGCTTCAATCCCTTCGAGTTGAAGTCATACGCCGACTGGGCTCAGGAGACTCCGCCTCCGACGCCGGAGATCATAGAGAAGGCGACCGGCACGCAGTACATAGAGATTCGTATCATCCGCCGCCTGCACTCAGAGCCTCTGGCGGCGCTGCTGCCCATCGTGGCGCTGATGGGCCATTTCGATAAGGATGCCCTGCGGGCTCTGTCGGACGATGACGACGAAGCCTTCAAGTTCATCTATGCGAGATTGTCTCAACAGGAGTGGATCTCTTCTTACCATCTCAAGGTCGAGGGCGGGAATGAGCTGCGCGTTATCCTCAACGTCGAGCCGGAAATGCGGCGACGGCTGCTGCGCTATTTTCGTCGTCAGGGACAATTCGGTGATACGCGACGCCGCGCTGCCGATTACTTTGAAAGACTGACGCTCGAAGAGGATTTGGAGAAACTCGACTGGTCATATTTCGACGCCGCCTTGAGCGTGCTTGAGGATGCTGATCCGGAACGCGCCGCGCGTTGGTGGAGACAAGTGGAAGCGCGCGTGCTCCGCGAGCGGAGCTTAGCCTGGATGGAGGAGATTACTTCCCATCTGCTCAGCGAGGAGGGCGCAGCCAGACGCGTCGACCAGGACTCGGACGTTGATTCATTGCCTGAAAGCAGTCTGCGCTCCGCCATCCTGACGACGTACGCCTCGACGTTGCTGAACATGCACGACCCTGGCAGCAAGTCATCGGAGCTGAGCGAGGTGTGGGGCGAGGTGAGGGAAAAGTCGGAGAGACATCCGGAACCTGAGATCGCCAGGGAGCTGAATTTGAGAGGGTTGGCGGGCGGCCTCGCCGCTGCGAAGCTGCCTGGCAGCCTCGCACGCAGACAGGTCTGGGTTGGTGAATTGTGGCAGACGATTGCCCTGCTCGGCGACGGAGACCTCGAAGCAGAACGTTTGGCCTCTTTGGTAGCCGCTGTTGAAACGCTCGTCGAGCTGGCCGAACAGGAAGCCCGAAGTGATATGAGCGCTGCGCACGCGCTCCTGCAACCCACGCCATCGAAGACAGACGAGACTGTGGGAACTTCGCTCGCGGACGGCGTCAATCACCTGGTTCAGTTGATCGCCTTTGCTGAGGAGCAAGCCGGGCGGCAAAATTCGGAGCCGACCCAAAACGCTCTTCAGGAACTGCGTGCCTTCGCCCTCTCGCTGGCGGCCAGAGTCTGCGTCCTGGCGGGCGACTTCACGGCTGCGGCAGAGCTCTTTCAAGAGGCATTCAAGGCCGCTCCGCTCTTTGAGTCGGAGGAGGCGCAGAAGAGTCAGCCTCGCTCCATCTGGGCTGACTGGCTGCCGCCCGCAGAGACCGCCGCGCGCGTGCGTTTAGAGTTCGCACGCCTCGCGTATCCGAAACTCATGTCGCCCGCAGAGACGCTTGAGTTAATCGGCTCTCCGCCGAACGGCTATGCCGACATAGATGGCGAGCGCTTGCAGTCAGCTCTCCTTCTGCTCGGCCTCGCGGAAAAAACCGTGACTCCGGACACGAATTGGCTGGAGCGCTGGTACTCGCGGGACAGCAATCTCAGTCCGGGCGAGCGAGAGCTGGTGCCTGGGCCGGTGACGTGTAATGCACATCAGGATGTGCCGCCGCTCTTCGTGGCCGTGGCGATGAGTTTGGCCGCCGCCGGACAGGCAGACCGTGCGTTGCCGTTGCTACGGAACATCTCGACTAATCCCGCTCCCTTTCAGCTCGAGACGGTGCGCGCCGCCGAACGCGTGCAAGCCTACATCCTCAAACGAATGCGTCTCAGGGATGAGGGTGAGAATGTCGGCACTACCCTCGAACAGTCCGGCAAGATAGAGGACCGCGGGTTGTTCCTGTTGCTCAATGCTTTGTCTGCACAAAGAAGCCAGAAGCCATTAAGCGAAGTTTACCTGAGAGGACCGACTCCGGATTCTCCCGCCTGGCTGCACTTCGTCTGGCAGAGCTATTTCCCCGCGGATGAAGGGCCCGAGATACCCTCTGCGAGTTGGGCTGAGGATAAAATAGTAAGTCAATGGAATTGGTTGGAGCCGCTTGAAGAGCAGGATTTCATTCAAGTCTCTCTTTCTCTGGATCTAATTGAAACGGCACTCCTGCTGGATCAGGAGAATGAGCGCAAGAAGTCGGCCAGGCTGGTGCAGGCATGGGATTTTGTCGAAGATGATTCCTCCATGCTGTTTTGGTGGGAGACGCACGGCGACCAACCGGAAGAGGCCTGGAGACTCTGGCTGCGTCGAAAGGCGCTTGGCGAAGCGCCGCCCGAAGACCTCTCTCCGGCTCATCCCGCTGAACAGGAGGAAGGCCGCGCGACCGTCCGAACGCTCCCGCTTAAATTGATCTCGCGCCTCGGCGTCAGAAGAGCAGCCGAGGTTGCGCTGGAGGAAGGAGAATTGCTGGCTCTGCGTTTCCCCAGGCTGGCCGTGCGGCTCCTCGAATATTCGCGCTTCTATTTCGTGAACAGCCAGGATGTAGTCGGAGAGACGATTGCCGGTCTGGCGCAGGCGACAGCGTTGATGGAGAAAGACAAGGGGGACAAAACTGTAGCGGCTCTCAAAGCGGTGCTCGATGCAATGGCGCAGTCCTGGTCTCGTCTCGCGGCATCCGTCAACCTGCGTGTAGACGATGAATTGCCGACATGGACGCAAATAGAGAGTCTGGCGGAAGCGCCGACTGACGGCGCTCTCAACACTTTATCCCCGTTCAATTGGCGTCCCTGGCTGGTTCGTGCGTTGGTGAGCGTGGCCTTCCTGAAAAATAGGACGACGAGCATCCGCGCTATCGCCGCATGGGTGAGATCTCATTACGGAGTGCGATCAGGTGAGCGCGTCGAACTGCCGCCCGAACTGGCCGTGTCGCTCAAGGGAGTTACACAGAATCGGCAGAGGAGCTGGGCGCGCACCATTGCGATCGCCGTCCTCGGACTCCTGATCGTGTGCATCGTCTTCCTGCTCCCGCTCATCGCCTTTTTCTACATCATCTACTCGTTAATAATTTATCCGATTTCCAGCCTCTCCCCTGAGGGCAACGTATTCAAACGCGTATTTCTACAGTTGATCGCCGGGGGCGTGGCCGTTTTTATCGTCATTTCTTATGCGAGGCGGCTATGGGATGTTTTTATCCGCCACAAACGAAAATTATTTCTCTGGGAAAAAGTTTCTCTCGTCAACGTCGGTCTCAGCGTCCTGAGCTTGATCCTCATCCCACTATATTATTTCATTCATTCACAGGGGCTTGCGTTGGTTGGCCTGTTGCTCCTCATCACCTGCATTGCCCTGGCTATGGTTACGCTTCTCTGGTGGGCGGGCGAAACTATTCGAAGCTATATCTTCAGTGGTTCATCCCTTGCGGTTCGCCTCCTGCCCGCGACCCGGCCCGGCACCGTCCAGCAAACGCCGACGGAGGCACAGCCCGTCAAGCTGCAGTTAGAGCGGGTGGCTCCGAGGCTGAGCCCTTTTCAGTGGCCGCCGTTCTACAGCAAACGCCTCGTGCTCGGCGAGTGGGAGATGCTTCTGCCCGGTCTCGGCTCTTACCAACTGATCGCGGAGTCTGTGCCCGAAGAGCTGGAAAAGGTCTTCAAGCGTTTGCACCGGCGATTGATCTACCGCACGGCGGAGCTGAGCATTCAGCCGACTGAAGAACTGCACGGGCCGGCGTGGGAAGCCATCTTTACCCTCAGCGCCAAAAGGCCGTCGGACAGTCTGGGCTTTCCTTTCCGGCAGCGGCGCGTGGCGGACGCGAGGTTAGCACGCCCGAGCCAACCTCCCGCGCGCGCGCAGATTGTCTCCTGGGTCGGCACGGAGCTGATGCGTGAAACGGCGCAGCGTGGCTGGAAGCAACTGGCGGACAAAAATCAGTTCGAGGTGATCGTCAGGAATGCGACCAGCCTCTCAGACCTCAGCCCGGAGCCGGACAAAGTGCGCGTCCTGCACCTGACCGGCCGCGCGCAGAAGACAAGCGCCGGGACACGCTTTCTTTTGGCACAGGAGCTCAGCGCGACGAGCGACAAAAAATCTCTGGAATCAAGAGAAGCAGACCAGCACGAGCTCCTGATTCGTGCTGAAGATCTGGTCAGAGCTTTTCCATACCTGTCGGTTTGTGTGCTGCATGCGCCGCCGGGCAGCAGTGATAAACGCACTGAGGGCGACCGTCGCCGGGCCATCAATGCTCGTCTCTTTGCCGCAGAGGTCTTCGCGCAGGGAATTCCGGTGGTGGTCGTCATTCCTCCGCTGAAACCGACGATGGCGGTTAGAGCAATAGAGAAGCTGGCGCGCGTCTTAGGGCGCAACGAACTACATGCTACGTCGGGCTTATTGAAAACTTTGGATGAGATGCGGAAGGATATTCTGGGCGAGAGCGGTCAGGATAAAGAGACTTCCACGGAGATTGCTCTCGACGTCTGCCTTTACGCCGTAGCCGATTGGGATGGCCGCCTCGCACAGAAAACCGCTCGACAGCCTGAGCCCGAACTCATGCTGGAGGAGATGAGTGAATCCAAGCCATCAAAGCGCCGGTTTCCGTAAATATGTAAATGTTGACTTCAACCGGAACGAAGATATAATAACGCCTGCTTACTCGCAGACTTCACGCTTTTAACCGAAGCTCATTGATCGGCTCATCCGTGTGGCACACGCGCCTCCTGTTTATGTATTGCTCTAACATCTATTTTTCTGCGGATTCATTCGACAGACATGAGCCGTCTGCGTTCAACTTAAATTCATTGAAAGGGCAAGTAATGAGAGAGCTCCCGGATAGAGTTCAGACCTCCGTCAGCGAGATTGATTCGCGCCGCAGGCGATTCCTGACGCGCGCCCTTGCGGGCAGCGTCGGCGTTGCGATCATTGCCGGCCTCGCGTCGGAAAGCGCGGGCGCGGAGGTCTACTCGGTTTGTGGAGTTCGGGATTCGGCTGCCGACGCGATAGATGCGTATCTGGGAACGCTCTCTAAAATACAGACCGAAGTTCAACTGGGTATTATCAGGAAGGTGCAAAAGTCGCTCGGCACTTGCTCCGACATGCTGAGCCAATTACAGGAACGCCTCAAGCGACTCGACGCGGCGCTTAACAAGCCGCCGCAGGGCAACAGTGCCAACAACCCTGAACGCCGCGAACAGGTCGAGCAGTTGCGCGGCTTGATACAGGTCAGCTCGGCGCATGTCTCACTGATAGCGGCTTCGCCCGGCGCGTCCGCAGGCGGTCAAAATGTGCGTTCGCTGATTTCTACGCTGGCAGTCATCCAGACTCAGGCCGGACAAACGGTGACGAACCTCTTGCCCGCAGACCCGTCCAAACTCACCCCGGAAGTCATTGGCATTCTGAATGAAATCCTGAATTTGATTAAAGAATCGGCCAAGCTCAAAGAGGATATAGACAAGAGCCAACAGGAAACCAATATCGAGATCAACACGCTCGGGAAAGATATCGATAAGATCGAAGCCAGTCTCTTAATGGCTAAAGTCAATGCGTTAACGGTCGAAGACCCGTTCCATAATGGAAATAAAGCTCAGGCAAAGGCTGAAGCAACTGCCAACCTTAACAGTGCCCTGGATAAGCTCGAAGAGTTGCGCGCTGATTCGAGAACCACGAAGGACGGGAGCCAACACATAGATGTGCTCTCCCTGTTATTAGAAGGCACGCGGCTGTGGATCGAAAACTTCAACAACCCTGCGAACTCAGGTCGGAAGGATGCTCAAAGCCTCCCCGCCGGCTCATCAAGGAATCATGCAGCGGCGCAACCTAAAACGTTCGATGAAGAAGTGAGCGAGAAGTTCTGGAACTACTGTCAACCGGGTTCGTCCTATCGGGTCTCGTTCTTCAAAAGCCTGGTGCTTAATCAAATAGATAACATCGTGGCCGGGAACGCTGCCATAGGTCGCATCGCAAATATTCTGAACAGGCTGCTGGGCCGTCCCGTCACCAGTTCCATGAGTAAGGAGGACATTACGTTCCTGATTGCTGCTGCACTGGATTACTGGGGCGTGACCTGTCAGCCCATAGATAGCGAGCATAACCCTAATTATCGCCCTGACCGTCAAAAGCTGGCGTCTGAATTGGCTGCGTATATCAAAGGGCGACATGCCTGATTGCATCTTAGGACGCTGAAGAAGGACAGACAAGTGACGGGTCTTGATATCTCCCACGCCCGGAACCCCGCTCCAGGCCGCGAGTGTCGCCTCACAGGTCTCTGACGTGGCCGACTCTCTCTTCATTTCATCCGCCGGAGCGCGAGGCTCTCGACCTGACGCTCCGGTATCTATGGCGAGCCTCGCGGCTTTGGAATTTATTTACCGGGAGAACAATCTACATTCGCGGCGACGATTTATCGCGAGAGGAGTAGCCGATGTCTTTATGGACGACACTGACGGGCTGGTTTGATAAAGACCGCAAACATCTGATCTATCATGTCATGGATCAGGCACACGTTGATCTCAAACTGAACCCGGAAAGCCTTGAAGCCGGCTGCCATTACATCAGGCTGCGGTTGGCGGATATGTTTTTGAGGAAAGAGGTGGCGTGGGGGCAAAGCTGGTATCCGGCTGTGCACTCCATCATCCGTTTCGATTTCGCCGAACGATCCGTCGAAATCCCCGGCATTGCCGATTGGTCGCGCGTCGGTCTGCAGAACAATGGCAACGGTGATGTCGTCGGGCACAATTACATGCTCACGCAGGCGATGCCCTTCAACGGCGGAGTCGTTTCGCTCGGCGCGGGACTGATCGCGCTCGAAGGTCAAAATTATCTCAAAGCCTACTTGAAGACGCTGGGCAATTTAACGGACCTGCTGATGGTTCCGCAGCTTTCTGCTGCGATGAAGATCGTAGAGCCGCTGACGCTGGGCATACAGGAGCTGGTCGGCGCGGGCAACGGCCACATCCACCTGGGTTTTTACAATTCCTACAGCGCCGGTGAGCTTAGCGACGGTTACATCGCGATCATCCGTGCGACCGGAGAAGAGCTTGACACAGACCGGCTCTGGGTCGTCAAGGATCAACTGCGCGTGGGGCAGAGCATGGCTGAGAGCAAGCCGCTCGATAAATTCGATTACATGCTGCTGCGCACGGAGGTCTTTAAGACGCGCGATGATTGGGAAAAACTCGACTCGATCAACGAGCCGTTTCAGGAGTCGCTCAAAGCCCTGAGTGACCCGGACACGGCGGCGCAAGCGCCCAGGCATATTCGCCAGGCGCTTCTGAGAGTGACGCAAGCGCCCGAACTAACTGACGCGCAGAAGCGCATGGTCTTCAACAAGCTCAAAGAAAATTACGAACAGGCTAAGATAGATTTAGCCTATGCCGGTGCGACCAACAGCTCGCTGCCCACCTTGAAAGAGTTGATGAGGCATCAGGGCAAAATCTCGAACGCGTTATCGGAGGGCCTGCCGACCCTTGCCGAGATAAATAGCGTTGCGCCGGTCAGGCAATCAATAGATCCTTCATATGCTACGACAGCGGACGAAAGCCTTGAAGCCGTCGCCTCTGCCGAAGCTGTCTTATCCGAATTTTACTTTGCCCTGTTGGGCGACGCTGTGGATGGCGAGCGGGTCAAATGCGAGAGCGAGGTTGATCTGGTCTTCAATTACGGCGTGGCCTCGAATAATGCGCTGGCGATCATCAAACAGGCAGAGGAGCTGGACAAGGCTCGGCAGCAGAACGGAGAGCTGGGCCTCTCCGTCATTCCGACAGGGTTTACGTTCCGCGACGAAGCCTGGTTCAGGAAGATCAAATTTGTCGAGGGCAACCTCGAAGCCCCCGTCTCTTTTAAGCTCCGGGCCGACGCGCAGCCGGTCAAAAATTCCGGCTTCTACATTATCTTCGACCGCAATGGCTTCGTCCTTTACGAGTTTCATCTCAAGGTCGAACTCGTCTCCGCGCTCGACGAGCCGGCGCTGGTTTCTGCGCGCGTCCCGGTCAACCTCAATCTGGACGAGCTGATGGCCGGCAAAGATCGCACGCAGCGCACGGCAGTACTGGCGATCTCGGCTCTCGGGCAAACTCTGAATGCTTATTACCGGAACAATGAAACTCAAGAGACCCGGGTTTACCAGTTTCAGACAATAGACCGGGACATGCTGGCAAAACGGATCGGGAAAACTTCCGCCAAGCTCTCGCCCGTCGCGTCGGACGATATCTGGTCCGAGCCGTGCAATCCGATCACCTCTCCGGCGGAGGGGAGCGCACAGGCTTACGAAGACCTTCTCAAACGCGTCGTTACCGAAGGCTCCATTCTCTACGCGGATCTTTCCGAAGATGAAGACTTAGGGAAGCTTCTGGATAAAATCAGCGCGCTCCAGACCGGAAGCGTGGTTCAGATCAGCACGAATTGCGCTTTTCTGCCGTGGGAGATTTTATATCCGCGCTCCTACAACATGGAGCGTGACGACGACCCGCCGCAGGAACAGGAGTTGTGGGGCAACCGCTTTCTGATCGAATCATTGCTCATCGGTGAGATCGGAGACATCACCGGCCCCTTTGCCGCACATGAACATAGCGCCCCGTTCGTGAGCCTGAATTTCAATCCGACGATTGATGAAACAGGTGCTTTTGAAGGGAGCGCTTACAAGCCTGTTGCCGACCAGATCAGCGTGGCTCAAAACTCTTACGCCGGCAAGGTCAGCAAACTCGAAATCAACGTCGGCAAAGAGGCGATCAAAAAAATGATCGCGCAGAAGAATTACGCCGCCACCCTGATCTACTTTTACTGTCATGGGCAGAGCGACGGAACTTTTATCGTCACTCAGGACGAGAAGCTCGAAGTGGACAGGAATTTTTATATTGACCCGGCGTTCATCGATAACTCGATCAACTTCTCAAACGGGCCGATCATCTTCCTCAATTCCTGTAGCTCCGGGCAGTACTCTCCGCTCAGCCTGACGAACTTCTTCTCGCGCTTCAAAGAGAAACAGGCGCTGGGTCTGATCGCCACTTCGTTTCCAGTCCCGGCCACCTTCGGCGCGGCCTTCGGAGAGGAATTGATTAAGCGTTATCTGGACGGCATGACCATCGGAGAGGCGCTCTGGCGCCTGCGCCGTGAGTTGCTTCAAGAGAAAAACCCTGTGGGGCTCTTCTATTCTTTGCAGTGTCCGTTCGAAACCAGAGCGCATCATGAAAACTGAGTTCAAATTTCGTGGAGAAATCTTTAGGAAAGGAAGTCCATTATGAGCGACAAACCCGTGACCCTCATTGTCAGCGACCTGCACGTCGGCGGCGGCGCGTCCGACCCGGGCGACGATCACGTCTTCGACAAGTCTCAGTTTCGAGACTTTATACGCCGCCAGTCCGAGACTCCGGAAGGAAAAAGGGGCGACATCGAGCTGGTCATCAACGGCGATTTTCTGGAAT
>JAFBAJ010000281.1 GCA_019247865.1 Acidobacteriota bacterium | reverse complement strand
GGGCGTCTCGAAAGAATTGAGCGTGAACCGCGCTGCATTATGCAACGCGAACGGCTCTCTTGTCACTCAATAAGATGGTCTTAGGTTTTTGGTCTTAGGGCTTTGATGTGTAACTCACATTGCAGCTTGAAATTCAAGTTTGAGTCTCGCGCAAAGACCAAAGCCCTAAGACCTAAGACCGTTTTAAACCGTCTGCATCTGATCTATCTTATACACGACCTCCATCAATGCTGTGCGGAGCTGTTCGGGCATCGTTTCGCGCACGGCCAGATGGCGCAGAGCGGACGCGATGTCCGGGTGGCCCGAGCTGCCGAGGAGCTGGATGGCGACCAGGCAGGTGTTGATGTCCGTGTGGCGCTCGACGACTTCGAGGATCGGCTGCGCCTGGTTCGCACGGGCGAGCAGCGAGAGCAGCGAGAAGGCCTCGTAAGCCTGCCGCCGGTCGTCGCTCGCAAGTCGCTCCAGCGCCTGTCCGGCCATGCCCGTCTTGATACAGGCGAGCGCGACCGCTTCCAGCTCATTCGCGTCCGAAGTCTCGATCACGCGCACGTATGCGTCCGCGCGGTCAAAGCTCAAACGAGAGAGAGCGCGGGCCGCAGCCGCACGCACGTCGCGCGCTTCATCCGCGAGCGTGACCAGCACGGCCGAAAAGACTGACTCGTGATCTATCGCGCCGAGGCTCGCGACCGCGACCGCGCGCACGGCCGGCTCGACATCGCTGGAAGCCATCTCCTTGAGGGCCGTGACCGCACGCCCGACGCGATAGAGCGCGAGCGTCTGCGCCGCCGTCGCACGCGCCTCCGCATCCACGCTCTGCAAGTGCGCCAGCGCATCTACCAACGCTTCATCGTCCGACGATTCCGGCAGTTCGTAGACCACCGAAGCAGGCTCCAGCTGCGTGCATTCGCTCGGGCGCGACTCGTCCGCGCTCGCCATCAGCAGCGCGGGCTGCGGAGCCACCGGCGCATCGTCGAAGATGCCCATGAAGTCTATCGAGCAGGCGTTGAGCGCGTTGCTCATGATCGAGGTCGGCATGTCCGGATACCTGTGCGCGATGTCGAGCAGCGCGCCGATGGCCGACGGCAGCTTCAGAGCGCCGATGCTCTCGACGGCCTGCGTCCGCACGATGGCTTCCGTGTCGTACAGGGCTTCGAGCAGGAACTGGAGCGAAGAGTTCGCCCCGACTTCGCCCAGCATCCGCGCCGCAGCCGCACGCTCGCACGCGTCCGGAGCGAGCAGCAGCGTCGCGCTCTGCCGCGCCAGGAAACCGTAATCTTCGAGCGCCTGTCGCGCCTTGCGACGGCCGCTCTCGTCCGTCTCGTTGGACCTGATCGCCTTGAGCAGCGAAGTCTCCATCGCGCGACGATCATCCGGCGCGCGCGAGGCCAGCACGTCCATCCGGTGCGGCTGTCCGAGCACGAGCTTGAAGACCTCCTGATCCACGCGGTACGCGCCGAAGAGCGCGGCGGGCGGGGGCGCGCTCGCGGGGCGCAGTTCGAGGCTCTGCTCGTGCGGCTCCATCAGCTCCGACGGATCCGGCGTCTTCATGTCCGTGCTTCTGCGCCCGCCTTTGCGGCTGCTCCTTCTCCTGTCTCCGACGCGGCGGTCGCCGACGACGGAGTTGATGGCCGACGGGTCAACGGGCTTGCTCGCGCGCGTCTCGGCGAGAGCCGCGGGCGCAGCTTCGACCTTCACATTCTTTGCCGGGCCATACTCCTCCCAGCCGCTCTGAGCGTCTTTGCGACGCCACACAACGAGGCTGATCAGCACGCCGATGAGCAGCACAGTGACCCACCAGCCGGAATAGAAGAACGTCCAGCCGCTCTCTGCGCCCACGTCCGTTTCGGCCGTCTCGCTCGAAGGGGCGGGCACGGGCGGCTGCATCTGCGCGGGAGCCTGCGCAACCGAAACGCCGTTGGCCGGAGTGTCGGAGACGGTGGAGGCGGACTGCTGCGCGCTGGTCGGCGCAGTATAGGTGCTCGACTGAGAGAGCGGCGTGGAGGGCAGCGGCTGGTTGCTGGTGAGCTGATCCGGAAAAGCGGCCGCCTTAGGCATCGCCGACGACTCGCGCGGCGTGCGCGGCGCGGGGCGTTGCTGGGCGCTCGCAGCGCGCGACTCTTCGCGCTCGACCGCGCTGGCCTGTGCCAACTCTCTCGATTCCTCGCGCGCGGAGGACTGCGGGTCAATGCCGCCGTTGACCACGAGGTCGAGGCGATTGAAGCGCGGCTGCACGGTCACGTTCGAGCCGCGCCGGGCAGCGACCTCTATCTCCAGAGAATTTCCCACGCGGCGCACCTTGACGCCGGGCGCGGCCTTGACCGGGCTCTCGCCTGAACCGGGGAGGATCAGGTGAAAAGAGCCGTTCGGGTCCTGCCACGTCTGCACTCCGTTGAGCGCGCCGTCGGCGGCGAGCGAGACCACATCGCCGCTCGCGGTCTTACGCGAAGAGATGCCGGTCACCTTAGGCGGCTGCTCCTTCGAGCGGCGCTGCGCGCGCGAACTGACGAAGGGCAGGACGGCGAAGACCAAGAGCATCGAGGCGACGGCCGCGAGGCGCGTCCATTTGCTGAAATTGAGTTTGGAGTTTTGCATGGGCTTTCACTCTTCCAGTTAGAAACGTGAAGAAAGGGGCTTTGGCTGTGATTTGAGCGGAGGTCTCGCCGTATGCTATTGACGGCGGACGCGCGCGGGAAGCTAAGGCTCTTGAGAGAGCGACGGCAAGTGAATTTGCCGTCTCCGAACTTACAAGATGATTGATGAGAAAGAGACGAGCGCGCCTGGTTTACGGCTCGTCGCTGAACTTGTACCCGATGCCCCAGACCGTTAAGACCATCTGCGGGTTTTCGGGATTCTCTTCGATCTTGGCACGCAGGCGATTGATATGCGAGTCAATCGTCCGGTCGTAGCCTTCATAGGAATAGTCCCAGATTTTCTCCAGGAGGTACTTGCGGGGAAAAACTCTTCCCGGGTTCGAAGCAAAGAGCCGGAGGAGGTCGAACTCCTTAGGCGTCAATTCGACCTGACGGTCGCCCACCATCACCTCGCGCTTGGAAGGGTCGATCCGCAGCTTGCCGCGCACGATCGGAGCCTCTTCGCTGCTTCCTTCCGAGCCGCCGCCCGTTCGCACGCGCCGCAACACGGATTTGATGCGCGCTTCCAGCTCGCGCAGCGAGAAGGGCTTGGTGATGTAATCGTCCGCGCCCATCTCCAGGCCGAGGACTTTGTCCACGACATCGTCCTTGGCCGTGAGCATCAGGATCGGAATGTAAGGAGCCTTCTGGCGAATCTCCTTACAGACGGCCAGGCCGTCCATCTTAGGCAGCATCAGGTCGAGGACGATGGCGTCCGGGTGATCCTGCAAAGCCGCCTCGACGCCTGCCACTCCGTCTTCGGCCGTCCGCACGCTGTAACCTGCGCGCGAAAAATACTCGCTGATGGCCGTCGAGATGTTCTCGTCATCCTCTACAACCAATAAGAAAGTCTTTCGCTCGCCCGTCGCAGGCGCCTCCATCTCGTTCCTTTCTCTGGCCTTAGCCCTATCAGTGGCAGTCGTCATGGACTTATGAAAAGCAGATGCGAACAGGACATTCGCACGTGAACGCGCCGGTGGCGTCGCGGCGCGATTCAGACCATTAAGACTATAACAGGACACCCGTATTAAACTCAAGCAATAAAAATGAGTGGTCAGTGGTCGGTGGTCAGGGGTCAGAAAAAGCTAACAGCTTAAAATATTGAGCTTTATCTTAACTGACCCCTGACCACCGACCACTGACCACTGCCTACTGCCCGCCGCTTTTGCGCTTCAACTGCTGCTCGAACTGGTTGATTAAGAACTGGAATTCAGGGCGTTTAGCCGTACTGCGCGCCGTCTGAAAGACTTGCAGTGCGCGCTGGTCGCCGAGGTTGACGAGCGCGCCGGCGGTCGCATTGGTGAGCGAAGTGCTGCCCGAAGAGATGGCCCGCGTGAAGGCTTCCGAGATGATCGGAAAGACGCGGGGGTCATTTTTGCCCACCGCGCTCAGCAGGTTGATGGCCGCCAGCCGCACGTCTCGCGGCTCAACGCCGCCGCTGTATCGTATCCCAAGCTCAAGTGCGCGCGCGTCGCCGAGCTGCGCCAGGCCGTTCAAAGCCGCAGCCCGCGTCGTGTCGCGCCATGACGGCGCGGACGCCAGCCGCGAGAGCGCCTCGAACGCTCCAGCGCCTTTCGTCCGGCCGAGCGCCTGCGCCGCGGCCTTGATCGTATTATAGCTCCGGTCGTTCAGAAGCTCCGTGTAGAGCGGCGCGAGCGCCGTGTCTGTGATCGAAGCGAGCGACGTGACCGCGGCCGTGCGTACGCGCGCTTCCCTGTCCTTCGTGCCCAGGAGCAGCGCCGCACGCGCCTCCTCTTCCTTGAGGTCGCTCAGGGCTTCCGCCGCCTGCTCTCTCATCCCCCAGAACTTGTCCTCCTTCAAGCTCGCGCCGATGGCCTCAACCATGCGCTGCTTCTCGGCTGCGGCCAGTCCGTTTCCCTTAGCCCGCGCCGCGAGCTGCTCCAAAGCCCACATCCGCCCCAGCATGTCTTCATCATTCTTCAACTGGTAGAGGAGCGCGTCGGTCGTCTTCTCAAACGTCACCTCTTTGATCAGCGTCCCGCCGTAGTCGAAGTTGACGAGCAGCGGTTCGGAGTCCAACGCGAAGGTGTACGACTGCTCCTGCTTAGGCTCGACCATGATGCGCTCGATGCGCGTCTTTCCGCTCGTGCCGATCTCGATCTCGACCGGCATCTGGAAGAGCTTCGTCTGCGGGTAAGCGTTCTCAGCATCCACCTGCTGCTCCTGCCTGACCTTGAGCGTGAGGGTCTTCGACGCCGCGTCATAATCCTGCGTCACGCGAAAGATTGGATGCCCCATCTGGTAGACCCATTCGTCGAAGAACCATTCGAGCGGCTGGCCTGTGGATTCCTCTATGGCGATGCGAAACTGCTCCGTCTCGACGGGCTGGTGCGGATACTTGCGCAGGTAATGGTTGATCGCGCGCCACCACTGCTCTTCGCCGAGGACTTTGCGCAGCATGTGCAGGACGGCCGCGCCGCGCGGATACGCGTAGACATCAAAGACCGCGTCCGGGTCTCTGTAATTTTTGGTCACGATGGGACGCCGCACGCCCTGCCGCCACGCGTTGAGGTATCCGTCCTGATTGTTCCTGACATCCAGATAAAGAAAGTCGTCGCGCCCCAGATGATGCTCGTTCCAGACTCCCTCGAAGTACGAGGCGAAGCTCTCGTTGAGCCAGATATCGGCCCAGCTCCGGCACGTCACATAGTCGCCGAACCAGGAGTGCGCCAGCTCGTGCGAGAGCAGGTCGTCCTGCGTCCGGTCGAGCTCCGTCCGCGCGTCGTGGATCGTCTGATCCGACATCGTCGTCGCGGTGATGTTCTCCATCCCGCCGCCGAAACCGTAGACGAACGCCTGCCCGTACTTCGCGTTCGGGAACTTGATGCCCGTCCGCTCTTCAAAGTACTTCATCATTTCGGGGACGCGCGCGACCGTGACCTTCCCTTCCTCGACCTGATTCGTGTAGACGTAGCTCAGGATCGGGACATTGCCTTGCTGCTGCTCGATGGTGGCGAACTCGCCGACGACGATGGAGGTCAGGTAGCTGGCGTGCGGCTCGTCCATGCGCCAGTGAAAGGTTTGCGTGCCGTCCGGGTTCAGCTTCTTCTCGATCAGCTTGCCGTTCGAGATGACCATCAGTGGTTTCTCGACGGTCGCGGTCGTCTCGGTGGTCGCAAAATCGTTCGGGTGGTCAAAGCACGGAAACCACTGATGGTTCCATTCGGCTTCGCCCTGCGACCAGATCTGGCGCGGCCGGTTCGGCTCCTCCTTCGTCGGCTTGATGAAGGTCAGGCCGCCGTTGCCGACGAGGGACTGCGGCGTCGGCCCGTTGGTGTGATAAGCGATGACGATTGTCAGCACGTCCGACGTTTGATACGCACGGTCGAGCGTCACGCGCAGCTTCTCGTGCGGCGCGTCCGTCACGTATTGGAGCGGCGCGCCGCCAGACAGCTTGACCGAGCTGAAAGTCATGTTCGCGGCGTCGAACTCGACCTGCTTGAGATCGTCCGTGAGCGGCGCGAAGCTGATCGTCGCGGTTCCCAAAGCCTGCTCGCGCTCCCAGTCAAAGCGCAGGTCGAGCGCGATGTGGCGCATGTCGTAATCGCGGCTCGGAATATACTGCGTCGGCGGCAGCGGCCTCGCGCGCAAAGTGGTCTGCGCGACGGTCGCTGCGAGCGGCGCGAAGATGAAGAGCAGGACGAGCAGCAGGCTCAAGGCTTTCGACGACCGTGTGTGTGTTGATGACATAGAACTTTCCCCGCACCTGATAATTTTACAAACTTAACTTTACGCGCAGCCGCTCGATGTAATATACAACGAAGCAGAGCGATTCGACTCATGCAGCCGGACACGCACGAAATTTTTTCTCGCTCTTATATTCCGAAAATTTGGAAAGGAAGCACCACCGATGACTCCCGAAGAGAGACAGAACCTGATCGCCAGATACGCGGATGGGCCGGACGAGGTCGCGCGCATGCTCGCGGAATTTCCGGCGGAGGCGTTGACCGCACATCCCTTGCCCGGCAAGTGGAGCGCGTGCGAGATCGTGCAGCACCTGGCCGACAGCGAGATGGCGAGCGCGCTCCGATTGCGCCGCCTGCTGGCCGAAGAGCGCCCGGTGATCTACGGCTACGATCAGGACTCCTACGCCGCGCGCCTCAGTTACAACGAGCGCGACATCGCGCCCGCGCTGACAGCCTTTCGCGGCGCGCGCGAAGTGACCGCGCAGGTGCTCGCGCGCATGACCGAAGAGGACTGGGCGCGCGAGGGCTGGCACACGGAGCACGGACGCTACACGCCCGAAGACTGGCTCAGGATTTACGCCGCCCACGCACACAACCACGCGGCGCAGATTCGACGACTGAAAGAAGCGCTGTCATAAATGGTAGCAGGTCAGTTTCAAAAACAATTTCACGCAAAGGCGCAAAGACGCAAAGAAAAGCTTCTATGTCTTTCTTTGCGTCTTTGCGCCTTTGCGTGAGATTCTTTAGTTTGATTTTTCAGACTGACCCATGACCAACTCTTTCTGTGCCTTGACAAACCTCATCGCGTGCGAGCAAAATCCGGCTCGCCTCTTTTTCAAAACGCTAGTTTAATTCCGCCGTTGAATCGAGCTTAATCAAATGGCAGCTACGCCTGTTATGCAAACATCGCTCGCCGGACTGTCGCTTTCGCGCAGGGGCAAGGTGCGTGATGTCTACGCTGTTGACGCAGAACATTTCCTGATCATCGCCACCGACCGCATCTCTGCGTTCGACTGTATCCTGCCGACGCCGATCGCGCGCAAGGGCGAAGTCCTGACCGCGCTCTCCGGCTTCTGGTTCGAGCGGCTGAAAGAGATCACGCCGCATCACCTGCTCACGGCCAACGTCGAAGAGATGCCCGAAGTCGTACGGCAGCACGCGGAGGTCTTGCGTGGACGCACGATGTACGTCCGGCGCACGGATGTCTTTCCGGTCGAGTGCGTCGTGCGTGGTTATCTGGTCGGCTCCGGCTGGAAAGACTACAAGCGCACGGGCGAGGTCTGCGGCCATCGCCTGCCCGAGAACCTGCGCGAATCAGACCAGTTGCCCGAGCCCATCTTCACGCCCGCGACGAAGGCCGAAGAGGGGCACGACGAGAACATCAGCGAGGCGCAGATGCGCGACATCGTCGGCGCAGAGGTGACCGAGGCTTTACGCGACACGTCGCTGCGTCTCTACCAAGAGGCGAGCGAGTACGCGCGCAGTCGCGGCATCATCATCGCCGATACGAAGTTCGAGTTCGGCCGCGACGGCGAAGGCAACATCATCCTGATCGACGAAGCCCTGACGCCGGACTCTTCGCGCTTCTGGCCTGCGGACGAGTACGAGCCGGGCCGCTCGCAGCCCTCTTTCGACAAGCAGTTCGTGCGCGACTATCTCGAATCGCTCGATTGGGACAAGACGCCGCCCGCGCCGCCGCTGCCGCAGGAGGTGGCCGACGCGACCACCGAGCGTTACCTGGAAGCGTACCGCCTGCTCACCGGAAAAGAGCTTTAAGAAGCTGTTTGAAAAGCCGCAGAGCGGCGCAATGTTGAAAGGCCGCAGAGCGGCGCAATGTTGAAAGGCCGCAGAGCGGCGCAATGTTTATAGCCCGTCAGCCACCACCCGTGATTGAGCTCCGTCAGGAGCGGAATATGTCGCTCCTAAAAGAGCCGGGATGACGGGTGGCGGCTTGAGGCTCTAAACATCCGGCTCCTGACGGAGCTGAAGCCAGCGGCTCTTTCATACAGCTTCTGAGGATTTGAGATCTGAGCTTGACCTTCTTTGACTTGATCGTGTTCGCGCTGGTGGGCGCGTCTATCATCGCCGGAGCTTTGCGCGGTCTGCTGCGCGCGCTGCTGACGCTGTTGGCGCTGGTTGTCGGCCTCCTGCTGGCGGCGCGCGGATATGCGGCGGCGGGCGAACTGCTCAGAGGGATCGGCCTCATCGAATCCGAAGCGGCGGCGCAGGCCGCCGGATTTCTACTTATCGCGTGCGGGCTGCTTCTCCTGGGCTTCCTGTGCGGGCGCTGGGTGACGCGCGGGATGCGGCGTGCGCGTCTCGAATGGATAGACCGCGTGCTGGGGGCTCTCTTCGGAGGCTTGCGCGGTTTGATGTTCTGCTCCGCACTGTATCTGGCGCTGACGGCCTTTCCGGTGCGTATCGATTCCGTCACGGAGGCGCGCACAGCACCGTTACTCGCCGCGGGTGCGCGTTGGCTGTCCGCTCTCACGTCCGAAGACCTGCACAGGCGTTTTCTGGAAAGCTATCAGGAATTGGTCGGGTAAGATTTTATATCAGTATTAAGCACAGCTACCGGAGACCTGTTACATGCAACTACGCACCCGCCTTGAAGCCTTGATCGAAGAGATGCTGGACGGCCAGATCATGCTCGACGAGGCACGCGACGAGTTCGAAAAACTCTACATCCAGAAAGCCCTCGCGCGCCACAAAAACCACCTCTCACGCACAGCCACCATCCTCGGCATCCACCGCAACACGCTCTCCAAACGCGTCGCCGCCTACGACGCACAGGAACGCCGCGCCGCCAGCCGCTCGACCAAACGCCGCACACGCTAAAATTCAAAAGAAAAAGGTTCCCGCAAATGCTCCTTTGCGGGAGATGCTTCCGGCTTTCACACTGATATGAGCGACTTTTGCAGTGATATGAGCGACTTTCACACTGCATTGAGGAACTTTCGCCTGGACATAGCAAACTTTCAGGCAGATTTAACGAACTTTTCTACGGATATGGCAATCTTTCACTGTGAGATAACAATCTTTCGCTGTGATTTGTCGATCTTTCACGATGATATGACAATCTTTCGCCCCGCTGCTACCCGCTGATTCGCCTTAAAGCCCGACATGCATTGACATTTTGGCCCCTCCTGAGCTATTTTTAGCACTCGTCGACAAAGAGTGCTAACATTTTCATCCGCACGGGTCGGCGAATGCAATCAAGTACCGAGTAATCTTACACTTAGAAGGAGAGCGAAAAGGTTATGGCTACGAATATCAGACCCCTGCATGATCGCGTGATAGTGCGCCGGATCGAAGAGGGCGAGCAGATGCGCGGCGGGATCATTATCCCTGACACCGCCAAAGAGAAGCCGCAGGAGGGCGAAGTGGTCGCCGTCGGCGAGGGCAAATACAAAGATGACGGCTCGCGTCAGACCCTGGACGTGAAGGCCGGCGACCGCGTCTTGTTCGGCAAGTACAGCGGCTCAGAGATCAAGCTGGACGGCGAAGAGCTGCTCATCATGCGCGAGGACGAGATCCTGGGCATCATCGAGCGCGCGGGCGCGGCGTCGAGCAGCAAAAAAGGCGGCAAGTAATCTTTCGTTAAAGATTCGAGCCACCCTTTTTTTGTGAACGAAACATTTTTATGTTGATTGATTAGGAGAAGAAAAAGAAATGGCAAAGCAAGTGATTCATGGTGAAGAGTCGCGTGCGGCGATCCTGCGCGGCGTCAACCAGCTCGCCGACGCGGTCAAGATCACGCTCGGCCCGAAAGGGCGCAATGTCGTCATCGACAAGAAATTCGGAAGCCCCACGATTACCAAAGACGGTGTGACCGTCGCCAAAGAGATCGAGCTCAAAGACTCTCTCGAAAACATGGGCGCGCAGATGGTGCGCGAAGTCGCTTCCAAGACCTCTGATGTGGCTGGCGACGGAACGACGACCGCGACCGTGCTCGCGCAGGCCATCTTCCGCGAAGGCGTCAAGACCGTCGCGGCGGGCGCGAACCCGATGGCGCTCAAGCGCGGCATCGACAAGGCCGTCGAGCGCGCGATTGAAGAGATCAAGCGCCTCTCGAAGCCCGTCAAGGGCGATGCCATCGCACAGGTCGGAACCGTTTCGGCCAACGGCGATGCGAACATCG
>JAFBAJ010000241.1 GCA_019247865.1 Acidobacteriota bacterium | reverse complement strand
CCACATCTGTTGATAGTCCGGCGCAGGGATTTTGCCCGCTCATTGCCGCTCATTGAACGCGTGCGCGGGCGAGCCCTTGCGCAGTCGATGCTGTGAATGTGGGCGAGGGCGCATATAATCCTGCGCCATGACACGAGTACGCGTGCTGCGCCTGAGCGACATGATCTTTCTACAGAAGGGCTCCGTCATGCGTCGGCTCGTCCACGCGCTGTTCAGCATCGCGCTGCGCCTCTTCTTTCGCCGCATCGAGACGAGCCACGAGGAGCGCGTGCCGATGGAGGGCGCTGTGATCTTCGTGCTCAATCATCCGAACGGGCTGATCGACCCGGCGCTGATCTTCTGCTCGCTGCCGCGCCGCGTCTCGTTCCTGGCGAAGTCCACGCTCTTTCGCCTGCCCGTCATCGCCTCGCTGCTGCGCGTCGTCGAAGCGCTGCCGCTCTACAGGCGCGTGGACGCGGGCGAGGATGTCTCGCAGAACCTGCGCACGTTCGTGGCCTGCCGCAAGCTGCTCCGGCAGGGGCGCTGTATCGCGCTCTTTCCGGAAGGGCTCTCGCACAGCTCGACGCAGCTGAGGCCGATCAAGACCGGAGCGGCGCGCATCGCGCTCGGCGCGCTCTCCGGGCCGGAGGGCGCGGAGTTCGAGCTCAAGATCGTGCCGGTCGGACTCTATTACACCTCCAAGACCTCCTTTCGCAGCGAGGCGCTGATCCGCTTCGGGGACGAGCTGACGGTCTTGCCGGTGGAGCTGGAAGCGGACGGCGAGCCGCCGCGCGCGGCCGTCAAAGAGCTCTCACAGCGCATCGAGACGGCGCTGCGCGGCGTGACGCTCAATGTCGAGAGCGACGAGGCGCTGGAGCAGGTCTCGAAGGCCGAACAGCTCTTCTCTTCGATCTACGAGAGCATCAACATGCGGCAGTCGCTCTCGGAAGAGTTCGACCTGCGCAGACGTTTCGCGGCGGAGATGCAGGCCGCTTCCGGCGCGGAGGCGAAAGAGCTGCGCGCGAGCATAGAGCGGTATGAGGCGGAGCTGGCGACGCTCGGCATCTCGACCGAGAACCTCTCGCTGGTAGAGCATTCGCGCTGGTACGTCTTCCGCCACTTCCTCTTGAGAAGCGTGCTGTTATTGATGCTCCTGCCGCTCGCGCTCGTCGGCGCGGTGCTGCACTTCCCGGCCTACTTCTTCTCCAACGCGCTGGCGCAGGCTTACCGTGAGCACGGCGTGGATGACATCATCTCGACCGTCAAAATCTTAGCGGCCATCGTGCTCATGCCGCTGACCTGGCTCGCGGTGACGCTCATCGCCTTTCTGCTCTGGGGCTGGCGCATCTCGCTCATCACGCTGCCGTCGGTCATCACCTGCGGCTACGTTGCGATGCGCTGCGTCGAAGAGTTGGTGGACATGGCGGGCTGGTACAGGGCCGTGCTCGTCCTGGTCGGGCGCAGACATCTCTTCCTGCGCCTGCTGCTCGAACGCAGAAGACTGCACAACGCCATCCGGCGCAGAAGCCATTGAGCATCAAACGGAGGGCGTGGATTAAAGCTGTAGGGGCAGGGCTGGTCCCTGCCCGGATCGTCCATGAGGACGATCATCAAGATTCACGATTATTCGAGGTTGAAAGTCAAAGTAGATTGATTCGCGCTTTCGCGCGGCGGGCAGGGACCAGCCCTGCCCCTACATGTCCCGTGAGTTAGTCGGAGTCGCCGAGGTTGAACTCGTTGATGAGGCGATGGAGATAGGAGCGGCTGATGCCGAGGCGTCGTGCGGCGGCGACGCGGTTGCCGCCTTCGCGTTGGAGGGCGGCGACGATCATCCGGCGCTTGAGCGCGGCGATCGCGCCGCCGAGCGTGGCTTCGTCCGTCGCTTCGTCGGCCTCGGCGGTCTCCGGCACTGTGTGCAGCATCTTCTCGGGCAGGAACTCCACGCCGAGATGCGAGCCTGTGGTCAGAACCAGCAGGCGCTCCATCAGGTTCTCAAGCTCGCGCACGTTGCCCGGCCACTCGTACTCCTGCAGGGCTTCGACCAGTTTAAGGTCGAGCGTCGGCGAGGTGCGCCCGTGCTTCTCGGAGGCTTTGGAGGCGAAGTGCGCGGAGAGGAGCGGGATGTCCTCGCGCCGGTCGCGCAGCGGAGGCAGGCACAGGGGAACAACGTTGAGACGATAGAAGAGGTCTTCGCGAAAGCGTCCGGCCTTGACCTCTTCTTCGAGGTCGCGGTTGGTCGCAGCGATGAGCCGCACGTCCACCTCGACGGATTTCGTGCCGCCGAGGCGCACGAAGCTCGGCGTTTGCAGGATGCGCAGCAGCTTGACCTGCACGGCCTGTGTCAGCTCGCCGATCTCGTCCAGAAAAATAGTCCCGCCGTCGGCCAGCTCAAAGCGCCCCTTCTTGCTGTTCAAGGCTCCGGTGAAAGCGCCGCGCTCGTATCCGAAGAGCTCGGATTCGATGAGGGCTTCGGGCAGGGCGGCGCAGCTAACGGCGATGAAGGGGCCGCTGGCGCGCGGGCTCTCTTCGTGGATGGCGAGCGCGAGCATCTCTTTGCCCGTCCCGTTCTCGCCCGTCAGGAGCACGGTCGCGCTGGTCGAAGCGACGGCGCGCGCCTGCTTCATAATCTTTTCGAGCGCGCGGCTCTCGCCGACCAGATGCGCGAAGCCCTTCTGGCCGCTCAGTTCCGAGCGGAGGCGCAGGTTCTCCCCTTCGAGCTGGCGCAGGCGCGCGGCCTGCGTCACCAGATGCGAAACCTCTTCGGGGTCGAAAGGTTTTTCAAAGAAGCCGTAGGCTCCGCGCCGGACTGCTTCGAGCGCGGCGCGCTTGGAGGCGCTGCCGGTGATGACGATGACCGGCACGGGCGGACGCTGTGCGCGCGCGGCCTCGACGATGGCGAGCCCTTCCGAGATGTCATCCACGTTCGGCGGCAGGTGCAGGTCGCTGAGAACCACGTCGATCTGCTCGCGCTGCAACAGCTCGACGGCCTCTTCGCGCGCCGCTGCTTCGAGCACGCGATAATCCTCATTCAATGCCCAGAAGAGCTGACGACGCACAGCATTATCGTCATCCACCACCAGCACCGTCACATTTCCCTCTGCTTCGCTCATACGAATTCATGCCGCCCGTTGAAGTGAGAATCAAGCGGAACGCGCTCATCGGAAATAGATAATCCGAAGCCGCCTGCCGCGCTCAAACCTTATGCTGTACAGGAAAATCTGAGAGGACTAGATCACGCGCCGTCAGCGGCCTGCTGCGCTTCCAGTGATCTTCTGTTCGGATGGTAACACGACGCGAAATGTTGTGCCAGAGCCGCGCTTTGATTCGACATCGATGTGGCCGCGATGTGCGCGGACGATCTCGCGGCAGGTGTAGAGACCGAGGCCGACGCCTCTGCGCTTGGTCGTGGCGAAAGCGCGAAAGAGCTTGGTCCGCTGAAACTCTTCGCTCATGCCGGGGCCTGTGTCACGAACGCTGAAGAAGACCTCGCCGTGCGGCGTGTGTCCGGCGGCAATCGCGAGTCGCCCGCTCTTATTATTCATCGCTTCGAGCGCGTTGATGACGAGATTCTCAAAGACCTTCTCCATGCGGTCCGGCTCGATGGTCGCCGTCAGGGTCTGCGGGAGCTCGATCTGAATCTCGTGCGTCGCGCGCGCGGGCTCGACCGTCGCCTCGATGACGCGCCTGAGGACGGGCACGAGGTCTGTCGGCCGCGCCATCTGATGCTCGCTGCTGAGGCTCTGCACGGGCTCGCTCAACTTGGAGACCAGGCCGCGCAGCTTATTCGTCGCTTCGGTCAGAGAGGCCATCGCGTCTGCGCGAAACTCGGCGCGGTGAAACTGCCGCTCCATGTTGCTGACCAGCAGCGAGAGCGAGGCGATGGCGTTCTTGAGGTCGTGCGTCAGCATCGCCGAGAGACGCATGAAAGACTCGAACTGCCGTGACTCAGTCTCGCGCGCGATCTGCTCGCGCAGGCGGTCGGTCATGATGTTAAAGCTC
>JAFBAJ010000182.1 GCA_019247865.1 Acidobacteriota bacterium | reverse complement strand
GGGCGCACAGACCTCATCGCTTACGCGGAGCAGCACGGCATCCCCGTCACTGCGACGAAGGCAAAGCCCTACTCGACCGACCGCAACCTGATGCACGTCTCTTACGAGGGCGGGATTCTGGAAGACCCCTGGGCGGAAGCGCCTGCGGATATTTTCCAGATGACGAAAGCGCCGGAAGAAGCTCCGGCCGAAGCCGAGTACGTCGAGGTAGCTTTCGAGCGCGGCGTGCCGGTGGCGGTCAACGGACAGGCTCTGGGCGCGGTCGCGCTGCTGGAAACGCTGAACCGCCTGGGCGGCAAACACGGCATCGGGCGCATAGACCTCGTCGAGAACCGTTTCGTCGGGATGAAGTCGCGC
Organism: Acidobacteriota bacterium; assembly: GCA_019247865.1. Classification (GTDB taxonomy): domain Bacteria; phylum Acidobacteriota; class Blastocatellia; order Pyrinomonadales; family Pyrinomonadaceae; genus JACMLC01. The sequence continues at coordinate 2,129 of JAFBAJ010000182.1, read as the reverse complement.
GGCGTGTACGAGACGCCGGGCGTGACCATCTTGCAGGCGGCGCATCGCGCGCTCGAATCCATCACGCTCGACCGGGAGGTCGTGCGCCTGCGCGACTCGCTCGGCGTCAGGTTCGCGGAGAGCGTCTACTACGGTTTCTGGTTTGCGCCGGAGTTCGAGCTGATGCGACGGATGGTGGATGAGAGTCAGACCGACGTGGCGGGCGAGGTGCGCCTCAAGCTTTACAAAGGCAGCGCGAGTGTCGCGGGCCGGCGTGCGCCGCGCTCGCTCTACAGCGAAAAGCTGGCGACCTTCGAGGCCGACAGCATCTACAACCAGCGCGACGCAGAAGGCTTTATCAAGCTCAACGCGCTCCGTTTGCGTTTGAAGGGACTGAGTCAATAAGTCTGAGCAGGGGGATTGAGGCATATCATGCAGAGCACCAGGAGCACAGCGAACATCGCCATCGGCGTGATCGAAGCGGACAAGCTCGGGTCGGCGACTTCGCCGCTCGGTTTGCAGAAGACGCTGGCCGTCGTCGAGACCTGCGCGAGCCCGCGCGCGGGCGACGTGGTCATCGTGCGCGCTCTGACCGACAGCGCGACCTACAACCAGCTTGAGCTTCCGACCGGACGGCTGGCGAAGATCAATCCGGGAGACGTGCTGGTCGGAGTGCTCGGCCGTCGTCGCGCGCTCAAGGGTTTCGTCGGCGAAGTGCCGTCGAGCGTCGCGGCCGGAGACAAGCTCCACCTGCTCAACATGGGCGGCGTGATAGGGCTCTGCACAGGGCATCATTCGAGCCTCAGCGACGCGATCAGCCTGGAAGTCATCGGCCTCGCGTGTGACGCGGAGGGCCGCGTGCTGAACATCGCAGACCGCGCCTTGCAGCCGCGCGACCAGCTTGAAGAGAGCGCGCCGCTCGTCCTCGTCGCCGGAACCTGCATGAACAGCGGCAAGACGTATGCTGCGACAGAGGTCATCAAGCGTGCGACGCGCGCGGGCCTCAAGGTCGCGGCGGCCAAGCTTTCGGGCGTGGCCTGCCTGCGCGACACGCTCAACATGGCGGATCACGGCGCGGTGGCGACGGCGAGCTTTCTGGATTGCGGCCTGCCTTCGACAGTCGGCGCGGGCGACCTCGCGCCGGTGGCGAAGGCCATCATCGCGCGGCTCAACGAGAGCGCGCCGGACCTGATCGTGATCGAACTCGGCGACGGCATCCTCGGCGGCTATGCTGTGGATTCGGTCTTCGCCGACGAGCAGTTGCGTGCGGCGACCGCCGCGCTCATCTTCTGCGCCTCCGATTACGTCGGCGCGTGGGGCGGCATCGAGCTCTTCAAGCAACGCGGCTTCAAGATCGATCTCATCGCGGGCTCCGTCACCGACTCGCAGATGGGCGAGGACTACATCGAGCGCGAGTTTCAAGTTCCGGCTGGCAACGCGCGCCGCGACGGAGCAAGGCTCTTCGAGATCATTAAGTCCCAGGTCCCAGGTCTCAAGACTCAGGTCTAAAAACCGTCTTGGACCTGGGACTTGAGACCTGCGACCTGGGACTTGAGATTGAGGACATGAAAGTAAGAGTCGGAATTTTCGGTGGATCGGGTTACGGCGGCGCGGAGCTGTTGCGCCTGCTGTTGCCGCATCCGTTCGTCGAGATCGCGCTGGTCACCGCGAACGAGCACGCGGACAAAGCTGTCGGCGAAGTGCATCGCAATCTGTACGGTCTGACGGAGCTGCGGTTCACGAAGTCGCCGGAGGATTTGAGCGAGCTGGAAAAGCTGGACTGCCTCTTTCTAGCGCTCCCGCACGGGCAGGCGATGGAGCTTGTGCCGCGTCTGCCTGAAAGCTTGAAGGTGATAGACCTGTCTGGTGACTTCCGCCTGCGGGACGGCGAGCTGTTCGAGCAGCACTACGGGCGCACGCACACGTCGATGGACGCGCAGGGCGATTTCGTATACGGCCTGACGGAGACGAACCGCGAGGCCGTCAAGAGAGCGCGCCTCATCGCCAATCCCGGCTGCTTTGCGACGGCGACGCTGTTGGGGCTCGCGCCGCTCGCGGCGGAGAATCTTCTGGCGGGGCGCGTCGTGGTGGATGCCAAGACGGGCTCGTCCGGCTCCGGCGCGAAGGCCGCCGCGAACACGCATCACCCG
>JAFBAJ010000178.1 GCA_019247865.1 Acidobacteriota bacterium | reverse complement strand
AGCCTCCGCCGGGCGTCATCTTCCAGATCGCGTTAACGTCGCTCTGTGTCTCTGCTTCGTAAGAATAGTCCGCCCCGTAGAGGTTTCCGTTCTCATCCATCGCCAGCTCGTGTATGTGCCTGCCGCTCACCCCAGCCCGAAAGACAGTCAGTTTGCCCTGTGCATCGATCTTCCAGATGGTTTCCAGATCGCTGAAGTAGACCTGATCGTTCCGGTCAACGACGATGCCCCAAGCCGGATGCGCCGACACCTTATCCGCCGGCAGCACACAGATCGTGAGCAGAGCCAGGATCGTGATGGTCAGAGCGTGTGTTAAATGTCTCAAGCTTTCAGGTTGACGAATGAAAACCGCGCTCTTCGGGCTCCGGTTCAGTGGGTTGTGGGGCGCAAGCTTTATTGACAGCGCTCATGACCGCCGCACACAAGCCGCCAATGATAACCAGAGTCCCTCCCAGGCGGAGCAACCCTGCTATCTGCGGCGTGGCTGAGAGTAAGCCCGCTCTCTCCAGCAAATAATTCCAATCATGCACAGAGTCCTGACCTCCCAACAGCGGCAGTTGCATCTGGATGGCGTCCCCTGCATACACTGAGACATTCAGAATGCTTTCTCCGGCCCACAACATCACCAGCGCCGCCGAGTACGGTTTCTCATTTCGATAGAAGTAGAAGACAAACAGGGCAGGCATGATGACCTGTAGCAAAGAGCCGCCGGCGATCATCACGTACTCGCCGAACGGCATAAAGATGAGGTGGCCTGCCTCGTGTATCACGAGATTGGCTCCGTCTATAAAATGCCACTGATACGGGTCCCAGGCGCACCAGAGGAAGTAGAAGCCTACCGGTATCAAAAACAGGAATTCTTTGGAAGAGAGAAGTTTTCGTGCTCGGCCTGCAGGCATTGGTTGGTTATATCCTCCGAGACATTATCCGATAGGCGTCGACTCAGACCCCTCGGTTCAGGATAGCTTTCAACCGCTCCCGCAATCAACTTTCTTTCGTCAAAGAAAATCTTCAATCTCCGTCTTTGCGACTTTATCCGATCTCGAAGGTGACGTACTGGGTGGCGCTGGTCTTGGCGATGCGGTCGATGACGACGACCTGGAGGAGGTAGCGACCGGCGGGCATGGAGTCAAGTGGGATTTCGGCGGCGTAGGGGAGGCGTGTCAGATCCTGTACGCCGCGGGTTTCGACTTTGCTGAGGGCTGTGGTCAGGACTGGCTGATTGTCGCGTAGGATTTGAACCTGTAGAGCTACGTCGGGCATCTGCGCCGCATCCGTGCTGCGCGCGGCGTTGTAGATGCTCATTAAGAACCGGAGCCGCGAGTTGCGCGCGAAGCGGCGCGAGACGCTGAAGAAGACATCGGGGCTCTCGCCAGCGTCCTTCCTGGTCTCGCTCGCAGGGATCGTGAGCGCCGGCGTGCTTTCGCCGATGAGGACGCTGCTCAGGTTCAGTCGGCGCGTGGCGAGGTCCGGAATCTGGAGCCACTGCATCGCGCTGCCGACACGGCCGCTCTTGCTGTCGCGCGCGGCGACGCGTACCTGATAGAGTCCCGGCTTGAGTTTGGCCTGATGCGTGTAGACGACGCCGCGCCGGGCCTTGCCATTCGTCCCGGAGGGGCCGGGCGGATTGACGAGCAGTTGGCTCTGAAAGCTTACGGCGGCCTTGCCTGCTGTGTCGAAGACGATGCCGCCGATGTCTACGGTCGCGACCTGCTTGCCGTTCGTCTCTGTGAAGGCGAGCGCGTCGGTTTCTATCTCCATCGAAGCGTTGATGTAAGTCCCGATGTTCGGCGCGTCCGCGTAGGTCGCAAAGAGCGAGGTCGGCAATCCCTTCGATGGCTGGCTCGTCCGGATGGCCTGCAGGAGCGCTTCCTGCGTAGAGGTTCTGGCATCCTTGCCGCGCGACGCGGCGTTCGTCGTGCCGCCCTGTGACGCGACGGCCTTTTCCTCCGGCTGATCCAGAAAACCTCTGCGCACGCGGACGACCAGGTCCGGACGACCGACGACGCTGACCTCTATCCGGCGAAACTTGTTGTCCGGCTGGTCGTCTTCAGGCCGCCAGGCCAGCAGATAATAGACGGAAGTCTCCTTCAGCGCCGTCGTCGCGACGGTCGAGAGCGAGTTGGTGTTGAAGAGCGGACGCCCGCCCGTGTCCAGCGCGAGCGTGCGCAGCGGCTGTTGCGTCGCGGTCACTTCGCCGCCGCTCTCTCTGGTCAGGCGCTGCGTCGGATCGACCGTCACGTTGGTCGTCGCGTCGGCCGCGCCCGATGTCAGCCCGCGCGCGTCGATGGAGTAGATGATGACCGAAGCGCGCGCCGCCGCATCCGCGATGCGGTGCAGGCTGGTCGTCACGTTCGAGGTCTGATCGTCGATCAGAAAACCGTCCGAAATAAAAAAGAGCAGCTTGCGCCCCTCTATCTGCCCGGAGAGGCGTATCAGATTGTTGAGCGAGGTCAGCGTGTTGGACGTGACGCCGCCGACCTGATGCAGAAACGCCTCCGCGCGCCGGTGCACCATCTGGACCGCGACCTCGCGCGGGAGAAAGGGATTGTCCGCCTGAAGCCTGTCTGCGAAAAAGTCTATGACATCCTGATGGTATTTCTCGATCAGGAGCGCCTGCTGCTCGCTCATCGGCGGGCTCTCGAAATCGCGCGTCAGGTTGGTGCGCGGCTGCAGGCGTTCGATGGCGGCGCGGAGCACGGCCTTGTCTCCCGTTAGCTGTTGCAGGAATCCGACCTGGCCGCTCGCAGAGCTGATCAGAGCCGCGTCGTTCTGCCCCAGCTCTTTATCGAGAAAGTTCAGGAGCATTGCGCGCACGCGCTGGATGCTGTCGCTGGAAAGATGCAGGTCGTCGATGTAGAAGAGGACTGCCCGTCCGCGATCGAGCGGCACAATCGTTTCAGCGCCCGTCTCGGAGGTGCTCGCCGTGCGTTGGACGCCGCGCGCCGCTGCCAGTTGCGCGTCCTCCTGTATGCTGCCGGCCTTGACGCGCTCGAAGAACGAGATCGGCTTGACCTTCCCGTCCACGCGCAGCTCGAACTGCTCGCGCTGAAGGTTCTCGACAAAGCGTCCCTGCTTATCAAAGACCATCACGTCCGTCTGGAAGATGGTCGAGCTGATACGCACCACTTCATCGCTCTGACCCGAAGGCGTCTGCCCCTGCGCCGCACCAGCGAGGACGCAGACACAGAGCCACAGCGCGCACAGCAATCGCTTCAGGGAGAGAGCCGTCAAAAGCATGGCAGTTAACCAGCTGTTGGAGTTGATTAGTAGTGTGGGGAGACCGAACGGATGATAACATGTGTCGCGCCGTGCAGGGAACAGAGTTTCTCGTCAAATGCGTTAACGAGTTAAACTTTTGTTTCCATTTTTCCGTATTAAATCCATTACTTCGGTCTTAGGTCTTAGGTCTTAGGTCTTTGGTCTTTAACTGTGTAATGGAATTGAAGTATTTACCGAACGCATGCAAAGACCAAAGGTCAAAGACCTAAGACCATTACTTCCATGAGGTGCCCCGCAGATGAACGATCAAGCTAATACGCTGATCCTGTCAAACGTCACCAAGAGTTTCGATGAATTCACAGCCGTCAACGACCTCAGCCTCAGCGTGCGCGCAGGGAGAATCTTCGGACTCCTCGGGCCGAACGGCGCAGGCAAGACGACGACCATCCGCATGATCGTCAACATCACCGCGCCGGATTCGGGCAGGATCGAGCTCTTTGGCCGCAAGGTCACGCCGGAGCTGCAGGATCGGATCGGCTACCTGCCGGAAGAGCGCGGCTTGTATAAGAAGATGAAGGTCGTGGACCAGCTCAAATTCTTCGGCTCGCTCAAGAACCTGACCGGGAAGGCGCTCAACGAGACGATTGACCGCTGGCTGGAAAGGGTCAAGCTGACGGAGTGGAAGGACAAGAAGGCGACGGAACTCTCTAAAGGCATGCAGCAGAAGATTCAGTTCATCGCCGCCGTCATGCATGACCCGGACCTCATCATCCTGGACGAGCCTTTCTCCGGCCTCGACCCGATCAACGTCGAACTTTTGAAAGAGATCATTCTCGAATTGAAGGCGACGCAGAAGACGATCATCTTCTCGACGCACCAGATGGAGGTCGCCGAAAAGATCTGCGACGACATCTGTCTCATCAAGCGCTCGCGCAAAGTCCTGGACGGCAGCATCCGCCAGATCAAAGCCGGCTTCGGGCGCAACTCCGTCGCCCTGCGCATCGAAGGCGACCAGTCCGTGCTCAACAATCCGGCGCTCGTGGCGAAGATGACGGAGCACAGCGACGAGACGGAAGTGCTGCTGGCCGAAGGCGCGAACGCGCAGGAGTTGCTGCGTCATCTCGTCTCGGCGGGCGCGACCGTGACCAAGTTCGAGCTGGTCGAGCCAAGCTTGAACGACATCTTCATTATCAAAAGTAGGTGAAGCCAATGAATAAATTTCTGGCCGTCATCCGGCGCGAGTACGTCGAGCGCGTGCGCACCAAGATGTTCATCCTGATGACCATCCTCGGCCCCATCATGCTGGCCGTCTTTACCGTCGTGCCGGGCCTGCTCTTCAGCATCAAGACCGGCGGGCCGACGCGCATCGCCATCGTCGACCAGACCGACCGCCTGGCCGGACGCGTCAGCCGAGTCATCCTCGACGACGACGATGAAGAGCGCTCCAAGGCGAACGCCAACAACGCCGCCGTCGCGGCCGAGAAGGCCATGAACTCCAACCTCCAGGAGCGCGCCCAAAACGTCGGCCGCACCCTGAAAGGGAATTGTGAGATCGAGCAGGTGCCTTCGCACGGGCGCGCGTTGGAGGATGTGCAGCGAGAGCTGAACGCGCGCATCAGCCGCGAGGAGCTGGACGGCTACATCGTGCTCCCGAAAGACATTCTGACGGATGGGAAGGCGCAGTATTACGGACGCAATACGGGCGACGTTTTCACGAACGGACAGCTCGAAAGACGGCTCAGCCAGGCCGTCCGCGAGCAGCGCATGGCCGACGAGAACATCAGCGAGGAGCGCGTGCGCGATCTCTCCCGGCCTGTCGAGATGAGCATCAAGCCGGTCAACGCCAAAGGCGAGGTCGGCGCGGAAGACAACAGCGGCACCAACTTTATCTTCGTCTTTGTGCTCGGCTTTCTGATCTACATCTCGATCATCATGTACGGGCAGTTGATCCTGGCGGCCGTCATCGAAGAGAAAGAGACGCGCATCGCCGAGATTCTGTTCTCTTCGGTGCGCTCGTTCACGTTGATGATCGGCAAGCTGGTCGGCGTCTCGCTGGTGGCTTTGACGCAGCTCGCCATCTGGGGACTGGCCTTCGCCGTCTTCGCTGTCTACGGCATCTCGATGTTAAAGCAGAGCGGCGTCCCTTTCAGTCTGCCGTCGGCGCCCTGGTACGTGGTCATCTACTTCTTTCTCTTTTTCCTGCTCGGCTATTACATCTACTCGACGCTCTACGCGCTGGTCGGTTCGATGGTCACGACGGCGCAGGAGGGCGGGCAGATGGCGATGCCTGTGCTCTTCCTCCTGATGATGGGCTTCTACGTCTCCTTCATCGTGATTCGCAGCCCGAACTCGTCCTTCGCCTTCTGGACTTCGATGATTCCGTTCTTCTCGCCGATCGTGATGCTGGTACGTATCATCACGCAGACGCCGCCCTTCTGGCAGATCGCGCTCTCGCTCCTGATCGGCTTCGGGACGGTCGTCGCGTTGGTCTGGCTCGCGTCGCGCATCTATCGCATCGGCATGCTGATGTACGGCAAACGCGCCAGCATCCCGGAGGTCATGCGCTGGGTGAGGCAGTCGTAGATGGGCGTCGAGATCGAAAAAAAATATCGCCTGACGAAAGAGCAGCGCGAGCGCGTGCTGCTGCGCCTGCGTGCCGTCGGCGCGGAGTTCTGCGGCGAAGAGTTTGAAGAGAACACGCTTTACGGCGGCGGAATTATCAATCTCAGGAACTCTGTGCTGCGCCTGCGCCGCGTCGGCGGGCGAGCCGTCCTGACTTACAAGGAACGCTTTCCGTCGGAATCTTCCATCAAGCATCAACGCGAAGACGAAACCGTCGTCGAAGATGCAGAAGCGATGGCAGCCATTCTCGAAGCGCTCGGCTACAGCCCCGCGCTCGTCTACGAAAAGCGGCGCGCGACCTGGCGCGTGAATGAAGTCGAAGTGGTGTTGGATGAATTGCCCTTCGGCTCTTTTATGGAGATCGAAGGAGCAGAGCAGGCGATTCTCGCCGCCGAGAAGCTGCTTGAGCTGGAAGAACTTGAAGCGGAAATGCAGTCCTACCCGCAGCTCACGCGGCAGCACGGGCGCAAGGTCGGGGAGATGATCGAAGCTAGATTCTAGCGCCCGCCCAGCCTTAATTCCCGGAACATAATTTTGCTCGCGGCGTCTAACCTGACAGTCAATCAAGGACGCAAATATGAAACACAAATTCTCTCTGGCGCGAGCGGTGATGTTTTCGCTTCTGGCTGTTTTATCAAGCTCGTGCTCGCCCAAACCGCCCCGCCGCACCACGCGCCTGGTCGTGATGGGCGAGGCCAGCACTCAGGCGCAGCCGGACACGGCTGTCCTCAGGCTGTCGGTCGTGACGCAGAACCAGCAGGCTTTGACCGCGCAACAGGAGAACGCGCGCAAGACAGAGGCCGTGATTAGTGCCGTGCAGGCCACGGCGGGCGCGAGCCCTGAGATCAAAACGAGCGATTACAACCTGCAACCACACGAAACCTACAGCGACGACCGCCTGCCTTCCATCATCGGCTACGAAGCGCGCAACAGCGTGCTGGTCACGATGAGCAATCTGAACAACGTCGGAGGAGTGATCGACGCGGCGACGAAGGCGGGCGCAAACAGTATCGAGAATGTCGCTTTCACTCTGCGCGACAACAATCCGGCGCGCAGCCAGGCTCTCTCCGACGCCACGCGGCAGGCGATGAGCAAAGCTCAGTCAATCGCGCAGGCGCTCGGCGGTCGCGTCGCACGCGTCGTCGAGGAGCGCGAAGGCGGCGCAATCCCGCCGCCCGAGACAGACGTTGAAGCGTATAAATATAATGATGCCGCGACGGACAACGTCGCTCGTCGGCAGCGAGCCCCGACTCCGGTCGCGGCCGGAACTTTGAACGTCAGCGTGCAGGTGCACCTGACCGTCGAGATCGAGACGCCCTGATCGGATAAGCATAAGAATCTCGCGCAAAGGCGCAAAGGCGCAAAGAAAGGCATTGAAGCTTTTCTTTGCGCCTTTGCGCCTTTGCGGGACACCGGTTTTGAAACTGACCCGGTATCTTAAATTACATGCCCATGCCGCCGCCCATGCCGCCCGGCATCGCGGGCGTCTTGTCGTCTTCGGGAATCTCAGACACCATCGCTTCCGTCGTCAGCATCAGGCCGGCGATGGAGGCTGCGTTCTGCAGAGCCGTGCGCGTGACCTTGGCCGGGTCAATGACGCCCGCTTCGACGAGGTCTTCCATCGTCTCGGTCGCGGCGTTGTAACCGTAGGTCTCTTTCTTATGGTCACGCACGTTCTGGACGATGACCGCGCCCTCTTTGCCTGCGTTCTGCACGATCTGGCGCAGAGGCTCTTCGAGCGCGCGCTTGACGATGGAGACGCCGATCTGCTCGTCAGCATCGCCCTCGTCCGCTTTGTTGGCCTGGAACTTCTCCAGCGCCTTCGCCGCGCGAACCAGCGTCACGCCGCCGCCGGGAACGATCCCTTCCTCGACCGCCGCGCGAGTCGCGTGCATCGCATCTTCGACGCGAGCCTTCTTCTCCTTCATCTCGGTCTCGGTCGCCGCGCCGACTTTGATGACGGCGACGCCGCCGACGAGCTTCGCCAGGCGCTCCTGCAACTTCTCGCGGTCGTAGTCCGAAGAGGTCTCGTCGATCTGCGCGCGCAGTGTCTTGACGCGACCTTCGATGTCAGAGGTCTTGCCCGCGCCCTCGACGATGGTCGTGTTGTCCTTGTCCACCGTGACCTTCTTGGCGCGACCGAGGTCTTCGAGCTTGACGTTCTCCAGCTTGATGCCGAGATCTTCAGAGATGACCTGGCCGCCCGTCAGGATCGCGATGTCTTCGAGCATCGCCTTGCGGCGATCGCCAAAGCCGGGCGCCTTGACCGCAGCCACCTTCAGGCCGCCGCGCAATTTGTTCACGACCAGCGTGGCGAGCGCTTCACCCTCGACATCCTCGGCGACGATCAGCAACGGCC
>JAFBAJ010000161.1 GCA_019247865.1 Acidobacteriota bacterium | reverse complement strand
CCTTCGTCGGGCGCTGGGTCACGCCGCCCTTCAGCCCGCGCCGTTTCGACACCTGGTTCTTTCTGGCGAGCTGCCCGCCGAAGCAGGAGCCGCACGTCGCTCCCGGCGAATTGGAGACGGGCGAATGGACGAGCGCGCGCGAAGCCTACGCGCGCTGGCTGCGCTCCGAGGTCATCTGCGTGCCGCCCGTGCTGCACGCTCTGACGACGCTCGCGGGCGGCCTCACGGACGACCTGCTCGCACGTTTTCTCTCCGTCAAAGAGGCACACGGCGAGCCGACGCGACGCATCGAATTTCATCCCGGCTTTATCTGCTTTCCCGTGCGCACGCCGACCAAGCCGCCCGCGACGCACACCAACACTTACCTCATCGGCTCAAAGGAACTCGTCATCCTCGACCCGGCATCGCCGTATGAGGAGGAGCAAAAAGAGCTCGCCGCGTGTGTTGATGAGTTGATAGCAGAAGGCCGCGTCGTGCGCGAGATCATCCTCACGCACCTGCATCCGGACCACGTCGGCGGCGTCAATGCTTTGAGAGAACATCTCGGCGGAAGCATTCCCGTCGCGGCTCATCGCTTCACGGCTGAAGCCTTAGACAGCTCGATTCGCATTGACCGCCTGATCGAAGACGGCGAAGTGATCGAGCTGCCGGGAGAGCCGCGCATTACCTTGCGCGCGATGCACACGCCCGGACACGCGCGCGGCCATCTCTGTTTCTACGAAGCGCGAACGGGCGCGCTCGTCACCGGAGACAACATCGTCGGCCTCGGCTCGGTTCTGATCGACCCGCCCGAAGGCGACATGCGCGATTACCTCAACACGCTTGAGCGTCTGCGCGCGCTGCCGCATCTGACCGTGCTCCTCGGCGCGCACGGCCCGGCCATCGGCAACCCGCGCGCGAAGATCGACGAGTACATCAAGCATCGCCTCGAACGCGAAGAGAACATTCTGGCCGCCGTGCGCGACGGCGTCTCAACGCCGCAAGGAATCCTTGAGCGCGTCTACACAGACGTGCATCCTAAGGCCCACGCGATGGCGCTGCGCGCCGTCCTCGCGCATCTCGAAAAACTGGTCGCCGACCGCCTCGTGGAAAAACGCGGCGAGGATTGTTATATTGACTCCAACGCCGCGCCACACCAGAGGAGACCTTGAGCAATCATCTCGACCAACGCAAACGCGCCGAGCTGCGTCTGCAAACGCAGTACGCAGTGACGCGCACGCTGGCCGACTCAACCCGGCTGCGCGAGGCTGCGCCGGAAATCCTCCGCGCGGTCTGCGAGAGTCTGGGCTGGGAGTTCGGCGCGCTCTGGCGTGTGGACGCAGAGGCGTTGGTGCTGCGCTGCGTCGAGACGTGGCACGTGCCCACGCTCGTCGCGCCGGAGTTCGAGGAGTTCAGCCGGGCACAGCCGTTAGCGCGTGGCGTCGGCCTGCCCGGTCGCGTCTGGGAGAGCGGCGAGCCGACGTGGCTCACGGATGTGACGCTCAACGGCAATTTCCCGCGCATGCCCTTCGCGAAAAAAGAGGGCTTGCACGCAGCCTTCGCTTTTCCGATCTTCGCACAGGGCGAGACGCTCGGCGTGATGGAGTTCTACACAACCGAGCTGCGCGAGCCGGACGAAGACGTGCTCAACATGATGGGCGGCGTCGGCGGACAGATCGGACAGTTCATCGTCCGCAAGTTCGCCGAAGAAGCGCGGAGAGAGAGCGAAGAGCGTTTTCGCACGCTCGCCGAAACGGCCTCGGACGCCATCATCTCAATCGACGCGGAGAGCCGCATCACCTACGTCAATCGCGCCGGAGAGAACATCTTCGGCTACACGATTGAAGAGATGATGGGCGCGGACATGACGATGCTGATGCCGGATTACCTGCGCCGCCTGCACCACGCGGGACTCGGGCGTTACGTCGAGACTGGAGAGAAGCACATCAACTGGGACGGAGTCGAGTTGCCGGGGCTGCACAAGGACGGGCACGAGATTCCGGTCGAAATCTCTTTCAGCGAATACATGCGAGGCGGCAAGCGTTACTTCACGGGCATCATCCGCGACATCACGGAGCGCAAACGCGCGGCAGAGGAACTGGAGAGATTCTCGCGCGAGCGCGAACAGATGCTCGAAGAGGTCTCGACGCCGCTCGTGCCGGTCTGGCGCGGCGTGCTGGTGATGCCGCTCATCGGCTCGCTCGATACGGCGCGCATGCAGCGCGCGACCGACGCGGCCCTCGGCGAAGTCACGCGGACGGGCGCGCGCGTCTGCATCATAGACATCACCGGCGCGCGCATCATCGACTCGCACGCCGTCTCGAACCTGAGCCGCCTCGTCTCCTCTTTGCGGCTCATCGGAGCCGAAGCCATCGTCACGGGCGTCACGGCTCATGCGGCGCAGACGCTGGTCGGCCTCGGCGTGGACTTCACAGGCATGCGCACGAATCGCACGCTGGCCGAAGCCTTAGCCGAAATCATCAAAACCAACGGGAACCACAAATCTTAAACAGGGAATAATTGTAATGGCACAAGCGAAGACTTTAGGTGAACTCAAAGCGAGCGGGTACGGCGTCCGCCGCGTGAAGGACGAGATGCGCGCCAATCTCATCGAGAAGCTGCGCGCGGGCGAGCGCCTTTTTCCGGGCGTCGTCGGCTATGACGAAACGGTCGTCCCGCAGCTCGTCAACGCGATCCTTTCGCGTCACAACCTGATCCTGCTCGGCCTGCGCGGGCAGGCCAAGAGCCGCATCATACGGCAACTGACGGACCTTCTGGACACTTCGATTCCGGCGCTCGCGGGCTCCGAAGTCAACGACGATCCCTTTCATCCGATCTCGGCTTACGGGCGTCAGCTTGTTGAAGCGCGTGGCGACGATGCTCCCATCATGTGGGTCGAACGCGACGCGCGCTTTGTCGAAAAGCTCGCCACGCCGGACGTGACCATCGCGGACATCATCGGCGATGTGGATCCGATCAAGGCGGCGAAGGGCGGGCATCTGTTGAGCGACGAGCTGACGATTCACTACGGCCTGCTGCCGCGCGCCAATCGCGGCATCTTCGCCATCAACGAGCTGCCGGACCTGGCCGGAAAGATTCAGGTCGGGCTCTTCAACATCATGCAGGAAGGCGATGTGCAGATCAAAGGCTATCCCGTGCGCCTGCCGCTCGACGTGATGCTCGTCTTCTCGGCCAACCCGGAGGACTACACCGCGCGCGGCAAGATCATCACGCCCCTCAAAGACCGCATCGGAGCGGAGATCACGACGCACTATCCGACAGACCTGCAACTCGGCGTCGAGATTACAAAGCAGGAGGCCTGGACGGCGCGTGATGAGATGGATGCTGAGCTGAAGGTCCCCGATTTTATCCGCGACATCATCGAGCAGATCGCTTTCGAGGCGCGCGACGACCAGCGGATAGACAAACGCTCCGGCGTCTCGCAGAGACTTCCCATCACGGTCATGGAATCCGTCATCTCGAACGCCGAACGACGCGCGCTCCTGACCGAAGAGACGGAGCTCGTGCCGCGCATCTCGGACATCTACGCCGCGCTCCCTTCGATGACCGGCAAGATGGAGCTGGAGTACGAGGGCGAACAGATCGGCGCGAACAAGATCGCCAAAGATTTAATCAAGCGCGCCTCCGGAGAGATTTTTGAGGGCTATTTCGTCGGGATAGATTTCGCCTCGACGACCCGCTGGTTCGACGAAGGGCACAACCTGCGCCTCGCCGACACGGCCGACGCGCTCGAATGCATGAACCTCCTCGAAGCCGTGCCGGAACTGATCGACACCGCGCTCATCCCCTTCGACTTCAAACGCTCGGACGCGGGGCTCACCGTCTCCGCCTGCGAATTTGTCCTCGAAGGGCTCTACGCACAGAACAAGATCAGCCGCAACGAAGAGGGCGGCTACACGGCCGCCACCAAAGCCCGCAAAGACCGCCGCGGCATGATTTATGATGACCTGACGGAGACCGGGCGGTATAGTTAATCAACCTCGGATCGCAATTCGGCCTCGCGTGGATGAACTATTGATAAAGGAGCGATGCAATGACCGAGGATGAACGACAGCGCCAGATGGATTTCATCGTTGAGACTTTAGGGCGCATCACAATTCAGAATGATAAGGGATTCAAGCGTCTCGACCGCATGGAACGAATACTTCTGTTAACTATTCGAGCAGGCAGGCGCGAACGCATCGAGTGGCGCGACCATTACAATGCGCTTGTCGATGCTCAACTGCGCACAGAAGAGATCACGCACGGTAATAGCGAAGCTATTACACGAAACACTCAAAGGCTCAGTCGCCTCGAAGATACCGTAGAGGGTAACTGTAAGGACCTTGGCGAGCTGGAAGAAATCGTGCGAGAGCAGAAAAGGAACCTAAGACCTAACAAGGGAGGCGGGACTGCTTCCACATAAGAGAGCACAAGGGCAATGAAGTTCACAC
>JAFBAJ010000016.1 GCA_019247865.1 Acidobacteriota bacterium | reverse complement strand
ACGGGGCCGTGTTCGAGATTCAACTTTAAAGAGAAGAGAAGAGATGCCCGCACTCTTTGCGCCAAACTTCATCGACAGCCTCCTGCTGAACTGGTTCAGCCAGGAGACGATCAACTACGTCATCTGGCCTTTCATCCAGATCGGCGCGGTCGTCACGGGCGTCGCGCTCTGGGCGCTCTACGCGACCTACGCCGAGCGCAAGATCTCGGCCTTCATGCAGGCTCGCCTGGGGCCGATGCGTGTCGGCAAGTGGGGGCTGCTGCAACCGATTGCGGACGCCATCAAGCTCCTGACCAAAGAGGACGTGACGCCGGACAAGGCCGATCCATATATCTTCAAGTTCGCGCCGTACATCTCCGTCGCCGCCGCCTTCATCGTCTTCGCAGTGATTCCGTTTGCGCCGAGCTGGGGCGTCATCACGGATGTCAATATCGGTTTGCTGTTCGTGCTCTCGATCTCCAGCATCGGCGTGCTGGCGTTGATTCTCGCGGGCTGGTCGTCGAACTCGAAGTATTCGCTGATGGGCGGCCTGCGCTCGTCCGCGCAGATGGTGTCGTATGAGGTGGCGATGGGGCTCTCGCTGATCGGCGCTTTGATGTTCGCGCGGACGCTAAGCTTGTCGGGCATCGTGAATGCGCAGGCGGTGGACGGGCCGCTGCCGTATCTCTTCTACCAGCCGCTCGGCTTTGTCACTTTTCTGATCAGCGGCATCGCTGAGAACAATCGCGCGCCGTTCGACCTGCCGGAGGCGGAGTCGGAGCTGGTCGCGGGCTTTCACACGGAATATTCGGGGATGCGCTGGTCGCTCTTCTTTATGGCGGAGTACGCGGCGATGGTCGTCGTCTCGGCCGTGGCGACGGCGGTTTATTTAGGCGGCTGGTATTTCCCCGGCGTGTATCGCTTTACGGAAGCTTATCATCAGACCGCGCTCCTGAGCGGCAACCCGGACGGCGCACAGCTTTATCACGGCCTCTACGTCATCATCGGCGTCGCAGTCTTTATGGTGAAGATGGGAGTGCTGCTCTACATCTATTTCTGGTTGCGCTGGACGTTCCCGCGTTATCGTTACGACCAGTTGATGGATCTCGGATGGAAGTGGCTGATCCCGGCGGCGCTGACGAACATCGTGTGGACGGCGCTGTCGATCTTTACTGTGCAGGCGCTCAACGGCTGGAACGGGATGAAGACCATCGAGTCCACGGCGCTCGGCCTGAACCTGACGCCGAGCGGGAAAGCCGTCATGATCGCCTTAGGCTTTATCGGTCTGGCCGTCACGGCCGGAGTGCTCTCGACCATCAACTGGCGCTCGCGTGATTTCAATCTCAAGGGGCAGCGCCGCAACATACGTCTCGTGAAGGACGTGCCGCAGGGCAAGCCTGCGGTTGCTAAGGCCAGCGCGGCTCCGGCCGCCAGCGAAGGATAGACAGGAGCTTTAAAATAATGCCAGCAGTCAATGTGCCGCAGCCCACGTTCATGGAGAAGGTCAAGCGCTTCTTTATGTTTGACCTGTTGAAAGGATTGGGGCTGACGCTCAAGTACAACGTCGGCGCGATCACGGACAAGGATGCGGTCGCGGGGCGTGGCATCTACACGGAGCAGTATCCCAAAGTACGCCCGGATGTCGCGCCGCGCTTTCACGGCGCGCCGCGTCTCAACATGGACCCGGAGACGCACGAGACGCTCTGCATCGCCTGCAACCTCTGCGCGCTCGCCTGTCCCGAAGACTGCATCGACGTGATTCCGATGGACATCGAGATCACCGTCGCGGGCAAGGCGCGCAAGAAAAAGGTTCTGGATGAATTTATCTTCGACACTTCGCGCTGCATGTTCTGCGCGCTCTGTCAGGAGGCGTGCCCGACGAGCTGCCTGGAGCTGACGCAGGATTTCGAGCTGGCGACCTACTCGCGCGCCGGCTTCGTCTGGAACCGCGAGATGCTGGAGCAGGGGCGCGAGACTGTGAAGTACGAAGCCTGAAAGCAGTCGCCAGTGGTCAGTGGCCGGTGGTCAGTCAAGAGACCTGCCGCCACTGACCACTGACCACTGACCACTGACCACTGACTATTATGACTCTATCTGGTTGGGAAGCAGTCTTTTTCTGGATCTTTGCGGTGGCTGCGCTGGTGGCGGGGTTGCTGACCGTGCTGGCGCGCAACGCCGTGCATAGCGCGCTGTTCCTGATCTCGTCGCTGGTTTCGGTCGCGGCGCTCTTTGTCCTGCTGGGCGCGGAGTTCATCGCGGGCGTGCAGGTGCTGGTCTACGTCGGCGGCGTGATGGTCCTGTTCCTCTTCGTCATCATGCTGGTCAACGTCGGCGCGGAAGAGCGCGGGCGCGAAGAGATCTTCAATCGCAAGCCGCAGGTCGTGGCGAGCATCGTCTTCTCGCTGTTGCTGGCGCTCGGTCTGGTCTACGCCATCAATCAGGGATTGGCCGGGCTGCGCTCACAGGACAAGGCGAAGCTTGCGCTGGCGGAACGGAATCAAGCGGCGCGGCAGGAGAGCCTGCGGACATCTGCGACCGGCACGACCAAGATCACGAAGGACACGGAGACGGTCGGCTCCAGCCTCTATCGCTACGGCGGCCTCGCGTTCGAGATCGCCAGCGTGCTCCTGCTGGTCGCCATCATCGGCTCGGTCATGCTCGCACGCACCGCTAAGCAGGAGGCCGCAGCGGACGATGTTGATCCCGAGTTGCTAACCAAAAGCTTATGAATCAAATTTTCCCCGGTCTGATCCTGCTGTTGCAGGAGGAGAGCAGGTACTCGCAGGTGCTGGATAACATGAAGCATCCGGACCTGTCGAAGTTTCTGGTCATCGGCGCGCTGCTCTTCATCATCGGCGTGGCGGGCGTGCTCACGCGGCGCAACATCATCGTCATCTTCATGTCCATCGAGCTTATCCTGAACGCGGCGAACCTGAACTTCATCGCCTTCTCGCGTTATTTGCAGGACACGGGCAGTGTGAACGCCGTCGCCGGGCAGGTCTTTACGGTCTTTATTATCGTCGTCGCCGCCGCCGAAGCCGCCATCGGCCTCGGCATCGTCATCGCGCTCTATCGCAACCGGGAAACGATCTGGGTTGATGAGATCGATCTGCTGAAATGGTAAAGAAGCGGTCAGTGGTCGGTGGTCAGTAGTCAGAAGAAGAGCATTAGTGTTTCGATGCTGGCCGCTGACACTGACCACTGACCACTGGCTCCTGACTACTCTTATGCATAGATACATCTGGCTCGTGCCGCTTCTGCCGCTGTTGGGGGCAGCCATCAATGGGCTGCTCGGACGGCGGTTTCGCTTCTCGGAGAGACTGGTCGGCGGCATCGCCGTCGGCTCGGTCGCGCTGGCGTTTTTGATCAGCCTGCTGGCCGTCTACTCTTACGGCTTCAGCGGCAACGCGAAATGGCCCAAGCCTTATGTCACGAGCGAGGACGGCGCGTTCAGCT
>JAFBAJ010000096.1 GCA_019247865.1 Acidobacteriota bacterium | reverse complement strand
CTCGATGACGACCTTCCCGGTCTTGTCGATAAAGCCGTACTTGCGGTCAATCATCACGACCGCCAGCCCTTCCCCGAAGCTCTCGACGGAATCGAACTGCGGCGCGATGACGAGCTTGCCGGTCTTATCTATGAAGCCGCGGCGCGGCTGCGTCCCGCCCGTCTGCACAGAGGCGAGCCCCTCCGTGAACGGGCTCGCGAAATCCACCTGCGTCAGCTCGACGACCATCTTGCCCGAACGATCTATCACGCCGCGCCTGTTCCCGGCCTTGACGTAAGCCAGCCCTTCGGAGAACTCCCAGGCATCATCGTACTGCGGCTCGATGACGACCGCGCCCTTGCGATCCATGTACCCGAGCTTGCCCTCTTTGCGAATCGGATACAGCTCATCCGCAGGCTCCTTAGCCTCCTTCCGGCGGCCCTGCGCACTCGCCCCTACAGCCCCTACAGCCAACGTGACGACGCAGAGAATGAGCACAAGCGAGCTTTTCATTGCTACTAATTGAACTGTTCGAGGAAGCGCACGTCGTTCTCGAAAAGCAGGCGGATGTCGTCGAGCTTGTACATCAGCGCGGCCATGCGATCCAGCCCGAAGCCGAAGGCGAAGCCCGAAAACTCTTCCGGGTCGATCTTCACCGCACGCAGGACGTTCGGATGCACCATGCCGCAACCGCCCAGCTCGATCCAGCCGGAGCCCTTGCACGTGCGACAGCCCGCGCCGCCGCACTTGAAGCAGCTGTAATCCATCTCGGCGCTCGGCTCCGTGAAAGGAAAGTACGACGGGCGAAAGCGCGTGCGAATCTCCGGGCCGAAGAGGCGATGAACAAATTCCGACAGCGTCCCTTTCAGGTGCGCCATCGTAATGCCTCTGTCCACGCACAGGCCCTCGACCTGAAAGAACATCGGGTTGTGCGTCGCGTCCGGCGTGTCGCGCCTGAAGACGCGACCCGGCGCGATCATCCTCAGCGGAGCCGTGCGCCGCTCCATCGCGTGAATCTGCACGGTCGAAGTCTGCGAACGCAAAGCGAAGCCGTCGGTCGTATAAAAAGTGTCCTGCGACGCACGCGCCGGATGGCCTTCGGGAATATTGAGCGCGTCGAAGTTGTAATAGTCGGTCTCGATCTCGCGGTCGTCCTCGATTGCATAACCGAGCGAGACGAAGATGTCCTCGATTCTCTCGCGCAGCAGCGTGATCGGATGCAAATGGCCGCGCCGCACGCGCCTGCCCGGCAGAGTGACATCTATCCGCTCGCGCTCGATCTGCGCCGAGCTGATGAAATCCCTCAGCGTCGCTTCGACCTCTTCGACGGCGCTGGCAATCTCCGCTTCGAGCTGCTGCACAAGTTGGCCGAACGAAGCACGCTCCTCCGGCGCGACGCGACCGATCAGTTTCTTGACCGCCGCCAGCTCGCTCTTCTTGCCTGTGTGCCGCGTGCGCGCCTCGCCCAGCTCGCGCATCAGCGATTCCGCCTCCGGCAGGCTGAGGCCGTCCGCGCTCGTGCGAAAGCGCGCAAAGCGTCCGAACTCTTGCTCGAACGCTTTGGAGACACGATCAACTTGATTTTTTAAGTCTTCGTATTTAACGCCTTCGGGCATCACCAATTTCCTTCTCGATTCAAACTACTGCGAAATCGCTTTGAAGCTCCGGAGGAGCGTCATGTTTATAGCTTTCATCAAAACTCTAACAAATAAGCTCCGTCAGGAGCGACATCTGATGTGCCGCCCCGACGGGGCTCTAATAAAGTCAGACGAAACTTAAACTATAAACATCTCGTCCCTGATGGGACTCTTTGAATCTTACGCCGCCGCCCTCGGTTGATTGTCCAGCGCGCCCTTGACCTGTCCCGCGAGCGCCGTGAAGGCTTCGGGCGAGTTGGCCGCGAGGTCTGCCAGGACCTTTCTGTCGAGCTCGATGCCAGCCACTTTGAGGCCGTGCATGAACTGCGAATAGTTGAGACCGTTGAGGCGCGCAGCCGCGCCGATACGCACGATCCACAGGCTGCGAAAATCGCGTTTCTTGAGCTTGCGTCCGGTATAAGCGAAGTTCAGGCCGCGCTCGACGGACTCTTTGGCCGAGCGATACAGCTTCGACTTCGTGCCGCGATAGCCCTTCGCCAGTTTCAGAACCTTCTTGCGGTTCTCCTTGCGCTTATTACCACGTTTTGCCCTCGGCATAACTTTGATACCTCCCCAATAATAATGAT
>JAFBAJ010000087.1 GCA_019247865.1 Acidobacteriota bacterium | reverse complement strand
GACGGAGCGGCGAGAACATCTTGCTCCTGACGGAGCTTCGGCCGGCGGCTTTTTCAAACAGCCTCTCAGTCGCCGTACTGCAAACTGCCGCTGACCGGCTCGTCGCGCCGCGCGGGCTCGTCCGTGAGGTGTATCTCCTCGTTGGAGCCGTCGGAGTATTGGAGGCGGTAGAGTTTCCAGTAGAGGCCGCGATGCGTGAGCAGTTGCTGGTGCGTGCCCTGTTCGCGTATCTCGCCGTGATGAAGGACGATGATGCGGTCTGCGCGTTGAATGGTGGAGAGGCGGTGCGCGACGACGATGGAGGTGCGCCCCATCATGACGCGCTCGATGGCCTGCTGGATGAGCTGTTCGGTCTCGGTATCAATCGAGCTGGTCGCTTCATCCAGGACAAGCAACGCCGGGTCGAAGGCGAGCGCGCGCGCAAACGAGATGAGCTGCTTCTGCCCGACCGAGAGCCCCGCGCCGCGTTCCTTGACCTCGGACTTGTAGCCTTCATGCAGGCGTTCGATGAAGCGGTCGGCGCGAACTTCGCCCGCCGCCCACTCGACGCGCTCCGGCGTGATGTCCGCGCGCCCGAGGCGGATATTGCTCTCCACCGTGCCGCTGAAGAGAAAGACATCCTGCAGGACGACCGCGAAGTTCTCTCTGAGGCTCTGCAAATCCCACTCGCGCACGTCCACTCCGTCGAGCATCACGCGCCCCTTCTGCACATCATAAAAACGCATCAGGAGATTCGTGATCGTCGTCTTGCCTGAGCCCGTGTGGCCGACGAGCGCGACCGACTGTCCCGGCTCGACCTTGAACGAAACGTCCCTCAGCACCCAGTCTTCGTCCTTGTAAGCGAACCAGACATTTTCAAATTCGATGCGCCCAACGGCGCGCCCGCTCTTCTTAGGCTGCTCAGGCGTCGTGATGGCGACCGGCATGTCGAGCGTCTTGAAGATGCGATAAGAGGCGACGACCGCAGCCTGAAGCACATTGTACTTGTCCGAGATGTCGCGGATCGGCTGAAAGAGCAGTTGGGAATACTGTATGAACGCGACCAGCGCGCCGAGCGTGAGCAAGGTGTTCGCGGCCGTGTTGCGCATCACGCTCCAGCCGCCGTACCAGATGATGAGCGCGATGCCGACCGCTCCGATCAGATCCACCAGCGGGAAAAAGACAGAGTAGTAAAAGATCGTCTCGATATTGGCGTTGCGGTGGTCGTCGTTGATGTCGTGAAACTGCCGGCGCGATTTCGCTTCGGCGTTGAAGATCTGCACGGTCTGCGCGCCGGAGATGTGCTCCTGCAGGAAGGCGTTGAGGCGCGCGATGCGCGTCCGCACGCGGTCGTAGCCGAGCCGCGCGTGCTTGCGAAACCAGGTCGTCGCGGCAAACAGCAGCGGCACTGTGATGAGCGTCACGAGCGTCAACTGCCAGCTCATCGTGAGCATCACGACGATGATGGCGACGATCATCACCAAATCGCCGAGCACGTCTATCACGCCGGAGGTGAAAAGCTCGTTCAGCGCGTCCACGTCCGAAGTCAGGCGCGTCATGATGCGCCCGACCGGATTGCGGTCGTAGTAGGCGACCTCCTGATGTTGCAGCTTGTCATAGAGCTCGCTCCGCAGGTCGTACATCACGCGCTGCCCGACAGTGTTGAGCAGGATCTCCTGCACGTAGGCGAAGGCGAAACGCAGAAACCAGACGCCGAGGTAGACGAGCACGAAGAGCGTCAGGCCGTCGAGCCTGCGCGGCGTGATGTACCAGTCAATCGCGTACTGCGTGAACTTTGGTTGAAGGATGCCGAGCACGACCTGCACCAGCGTCAGGATGAGCGCGGGAACCAGCGCCGCACGATAGGGCTTCAGATAACGCAGCAGACGGCGCGCGACTCGAAAGTCGTACGTCTTGCCGATAGCTTCCTCTTCATGAAATTGTGTAGCCGTCGTAGACATCTTTTAAATCACTGTTTCCTGAAACTCGCCGCCGCGAGATGCTGCTTTCGCGGGAAATGCAGAAACATAAAGAACGCCGAAATGAAGAACATCAGGAGATACGCCTGCCCCTGCGTCAGCAGGTAAAGCAGCATTCCGACGAGGCCCGCCATCTCGCTCAAAGCGAAAGCGACGATGTAGCCGGTCGTCACGAGCCGTGGCTGCTGCTGCGCTTCTGCCTGCCGCAGCATCTGCTGTTTCGGCACGAACGAGATGACCGCCACGAAGGTGCCGACCGCGCAGAGTATCCAGACGAGCGAAGGGCTGTCGGCCTGCGTCTGGCGCGGCATCAGGAGCGTCAGCACGAAGAAGACGAAGACCGTCGACAGGATCGCCAGCCACACGATGAAGAGGCCGCGATAACGCGCCTCGATCTGCGCCGGACTATTCGTGGATGGTTCCACCGCCACTCACTCCTTCCACTGAACTTCTCAGCTCATCTCAGCTTGTTGCCGCCAGCTCTTCTTCGAGCAACTGGCGCTCGTACAGTTCCGCGTACTCGCCCCTGCGCGCCAGCAGCTCTTCATGCGTCCCGCGCTCGACGATGCGCCCTTCGTCGAGCACGCAGATCAGGTCAGCGTCGCGCACGGTCGAAACTCTGTGCGAGACGAGGATGCTCGTCCGCTCGCGCATCACGCCGCGCAGCTGCGCCAGAATCTTCTCCTCCGTGTAAGTGTCCACGGATGAGAGCGAGTCGTCCAGAATCAGAATCTTGGGCTGCCTCAAGACCGCGCGCGCAATCGCCGTCCGCTGCTTCTGGCCGCCGGAGAGCGTGATCCCGCGCTCTCCGACCAGCGTTTCAAAGCCGTTCGGAAAGCTGTGGATGTCATCGCCGAGGCCCGCGATCTCCGCCGCCCATTCGATGTCCGCGCGCTCGGCCTTAGGCACGCCGAAGGCGATGTTGTCGGCGAGCGTGTCGCTGAAGAGAAAAGTCTCCTGCGGCACATACCCGATGCTCTCGCGCAACTGTGCGAGCGGGTAATCCTGCACGGGCCTGTTGTCCACGAGCACAGTGCCGCGCGGGGCTTCGATGAGTCGCGGAATGAGATTGACGAGCGTCGATTTGCCGCTCCCGGTCCGCCCGACGAAGGCGACGGATTGCCCCGCTTCGATCACCAGATCGATGTCGCGCAGCACCGGCTCGTCCCCCTCACGATAACGAAACGTCAGGTTCCGGAACTCGATGCGTCCCTGAATCGGCGGCTGCTCGTGCACGCCTTCTGCGTCCGTGATCGTCGGCTCGATGGCCTGAATCGCGTTGAGGCGCTTGAGGCTCGCCGTGCCGCGCTGGTAGAGATTGACGACGTAGCCGAGCGCGATCAGCGGCCAGATGAGTCGTCCGAGGTAGAGATTGAAGGTCGTGAACTCTCCGACCGTCATCGCGCCGCTGACCGTGAGCGGGACGCCGACCCAGATAATCAGCACGAAGCCCGCGCCGATCAGAAATTGCAGCAGCGGGCGCATGATGGCGGAGATGCGCACCAAACCGAGATTGCGCTCTGCGTATTCGTGATTCAGCGTCTCGAAGGCGGCGATCTCGGCTCCCTCCTGCGCGTAGGCGCGCACCACGCGCACGCCCGTAAAGTTCTCCTGCGCGCGCGCAGTGATCTGCGCGAAGAAGTCCTGAATCTTCTCGAAGCGCACGTGTACCTGCTGGCCGAAATATTTGACCGTCAGCGAGACGAGCGGCATCGTCACGAAGAGCAGCAGCGTGAGACGCACGCTGAGCTTCAGCATCAGCGGCAGCACGAGCATCACCACGAAGATCGTCTGCAGCGTGTACATGATCATCGGCCCCGCGAGCTGGCGCACGGCCGCGAGGTCGTTGGTCGCACGCGCCATCAGATCGCCCGTCCGGTGTTGATAGAAAAAGGAGAGCGGCTGGTCCACCAGATGCCCGTAAAAATCCCGGCGCAGGTCGTACTCGACGTGGCGCGACATGTTGATCAGGATGCGGCGCTGGAGGAAGAGAAAGATGCCGCTCACGATGCTCAGGCCCAGAATCTTGGCGCTCGCCATCGTGATCGAACTCCACGTCACGCCCTGCTTCAGATCGTCAATCGCAATGCCGACCGAGCGCGGAATCAGCAGACCGAAAACGACCGAGGCCAGGATGCACAGAATGCCCGTCACGAGATGGAGCTTATACGGACGAAAGTAGCGCGCGAATTTCTTCAGGTCATGCATGGTATTGGAGACTATCATCCGTGATTTTCGTCCCGAACGCAAAAGAAGACAAAAGTAAAAATAGTAAAAATTTTAAAAATGGGTCTTGGGTCTTAGGTCTTAGGTCTTTGCGCGGTTCTCAAGCTTGAATGCTACAACTCAAGCTGAGCAGGACATCAAAGGCCAAAGGCCCAAGACCTAAGACCAAGCCGTAAATTTTTCTGCTGTGAACTTAAATGATAAGTGAAGGGAAGATGTCTGCTTGCTCGTCCGGCACGGCCTCTGTGATGTCGGCTGGGGCTTCGTCCACCTCGAACATGTCTTCGGTGAGGATGATCGGCTCGACGTGGGGGCTGCGGACGAGGTTGCGGCCGGAGTTCTTGGCGTCGTAGAGCGCGCGGTCGGCGGCCGAGACGAGGCTGTCGCGCGAGTTGGCGTGGAGCGGGAAGGTGGCGACGCCGAAGGAGGCTGTGATGTGTCCGACCTGTGGAATCTCTGTCTTTTCGAGCCGCGCGCGCAGGCGCTCCGCGACGACCAGCGCGCCCTCGATGTCTGCCTGCGGCAGAATCACCGCGAACTCTTCGCCGCCGTAACGCGCCGCAGTGTCCACGCCGCGCAGCTCTTCGCGCAGGCCGTCGGCCAGCAGGCGCAGGGCCACGTCGCCGGTCTCGTGACCGTGCGTGTCGTTCACCAGCTTGAAGTGATCCACGTCGAGTATGATTAGCGAGAGCGGCTGGTGCATGCGCGTCGACAGTTGCAGAGCCTTTTCCAGCTCGACCTCGAACGAGCGGCGATTGACGCAGCCCGTCAGCGCGTCCGTCAGGGCCTGCTGCTGCGTCTGCGCGAAGAGGCGCGCGTGGTTGACCGCGATGGTCAACTGATCCGCGACCGTGCGCAGGAGCAGCACTTCTGTCTCCTGCCAGATGCGTTCCGAGTCGTCCGAGCGCACG
The DNA here is from genome assembly GCA_019247865.1 of Acidobacteriota bacterium. Taxonomy (GTDB): domain Bacteria; phylum Acidobacteriota; class Blastocatellia; order Pyrinomonadales; family Pyrinomonadaceae; genus JACMLC01. The sequence goes on along the minus strand of JAFBAJ010000087.1, from coordinate 4,108 downwards.
AGCAGTGTGCCCATCGAGCGCTCATGGTAGATGAGCGAGACGGCGGCCAGCGGGCGGATGCTCTGCGCCTGCGGGTCTGCCTGCCCGCGCCCGTCGAGCACGTAGTTGTTGAGCCGCTTGGCGAGCCGCACGCTGTAAGCGTCCAGATCGCCGAGCAGCTCCGTCTCCTCCGCCTGCTCGCTCTCCGCTCCGTCACGAAAATAGAAGTTGGTCAAAGGCTCGCTCCCCGCTTCGCCTTCGACGCGGAGGGCGCAGTGCTGCACGCCCAGGGCGCGCCCGACTTCGTTGACCGTCGTCTGTAGAATATCTTTCAGCTCCAGCGAATTGCGGATCGCGGTCGCAATGCGATTGATGGCGATCTCGCGTCCGGCCTGCTCCTGCAGGAGCCGCGCGAGCTTGGTCGTGACCGAGACAGTCAGTTGGAGCGAGGTCGCCTTAGGCATCGAAGACTTGACCGCCGTCGTGAAGATGCCTGCCTGAAAGCAGCGCTCGGCGTTGACGCGCGCCATCAGATATTCGAGGGCGGAATAGACTATGTCCGGCTCGAAAGACCAGATGACCTCGTCGCCTCCTCCATCCTCATCAGTCCCGCGCACGGAGGCGAGCAGGGCTGAGAAGCGCGAGTCGGCGATGACGACGAAACGCTCGTCCATCTCATCGTGCTTCGTGCGATGGAGCAGGATCGGCTCGCGCTCATGATCGTTCATGCGCGGCGGCATCTCGTTGTAGAGCGCATCGTCCGGCGCGACGAAGAAGAAGGCGCGATGTGCAGCCCGCCCGACATCCTTGACGCGCGCCAGGTCGCGCAGCGAACGCTCCTTCATCGGCGGCAGGCTCTCGATGACCAGCGCGCTCAGGCTGTTTTCCAGCACCACGTCCTCAAAATAGCGATGCAACTGCGCGATAGTCTGCTCCGCACAGCGTACAGAGGTCAGCTGGCGCGGATGCTGGACAAGCAAGGCGTGATAGAGCGAGTGCATCTCTTTCGGGCTGGAAAAACCCGGCTTCTCGGCGTTCGGGCCGGCGAAAAGGTTTAGGAGCGGGTGCTGCTTATGACGATAAAGCAGCAGAGACAAACCATTTTTGCACGGATTAACAGCGTTTGTCCACAATCTTTTTGCGAAAAACTGGCGGGAGGGAGCGATAAATGGCTTTTAAGTCAGCCGGATATAGGTTGTGAGGGCTGTTGCCGCAAGAATTTTTGCATCATCGTAGACATCCACGGCGGCGATAATAATACGTCTGCCGCCCCTGACGATGCGTGCGCGTGCCGTCGCAGAGCCACGCACGAGGGGGCGCAGGTAGTGTATGGTCAGGTCGACGGTGGTGGTCGTCTGGCCCTCTTCGAGCTGGGTCATGATGACGAAGGCTGCGGCCGTATCGATCAAAGAGGCGGTCACGCCGCCGTGTATGATGCCGTGATTCTGCCGGAGTTCGTCGCGGATTTCGAGCCGCACCACGGCCTCGCCGCGCTCGACCGATTCGAGCTCGATCCCCAGCACGCGCGCGAAAGGCACGGCCGCGAAAGCATCCAGAATACGCTCTCTCTCAACAGCGGTCAGCGCGCCCTCCGTCATGAACGATAGCTCTCTCCGCCGTCGGTCGGCTCGACGATGACGGCCGTCCCGTAGGCCAGGACTTCGGTCGCGCCGCTGGAGATCTCCGTCGCGTCGTAGCGCGCGCCGATGATCGCGTTGGCTCCGAGTTCGGTCGCGTGTTGAATCATAATCTCGAACGCGTCCGCGCGTGTCTGTTCGCAGAGGCGCGTCCAGGCGACGATGTTGCCGCCGACCAGAGTTTGCAGGGCCGCGCCGATATTGACAAAGACGTTGCGCGAGCGGACGACGATGCCGCGCACGACTCCGAGGTTCTGTGCGATGCGAAAGCCGGGCATCTCGAACGCGGTCGTGACCATGTGGTGCGCGACAGAGTAGCGCGGCGGGCTGACATCATAAGGAGCTCTGGGGGCCAGGGGGTCGTTGTTCATCTTTTTCCTCACGGAAAAGGTCTTGGGTCTTGGGCCTTTGGTCTTTGATGTCTTCACTCAAGGTTGAGTCGCGTGCAAAGACCTAAGCCCAAAGTCCAAAGTCCGTCGTTAATTGCTAAAGAGACTCGGCTGTTCGTCTTCCTCTTCGTCCGGCACGTCCGTGTCGTCGGGCAACCAGCGGTACTGGCCGAGGTCGCAGCGTGCGCGTGCATCGAAGGCGATGCCTTCGGCTTCGAGCAGGCGCTGCTGTTTGTCCGGCGGGAGGACAATGCGTCCGGTCGAGCACGCGCCCTGCGAGTTGATGACACGCTGCCAGGGCACATCTTCCTCGGCCGCGTGCATCACGTAACCGACCGTGCGCGGCGTGTATCCTTCGCCGAGCATTTCCGCGATCTGCCCGTAGGTCATCACGCGCCCGGCCGGGATGCGGCGCACGATCTCGTAGACGCGTTCGCGGTACGCGTGCGTCTCCTGCACTGCGCGCGGAGCTTCTACCGCTGGCTTGCGGCGCGCAACGTCTGGGTCCGGTCTGCTTTTGTCCGCCATCGTTTTTTGTAAGTGGTTCGATGTGCGCGCCACCATGCGCGCCATTCTGCGATTGCCTGTCTGCGTGCGGCCTGCGAAGCCGCAGGCTGAAAGCTCAGTCAAGTGCCGGTCGCTTCGCGCAGGCACATCTCCGCGAGGAATCGTGTCTCAAGTTCCGGGCTCGATAGTAAATCCAACAGCTCCGGGATGGAAAGCCCGGAAAACTCTCTGCGCCGGGCGATGAACTCTTCACGTCTCATACGCTTGTTATTCGAGCGTGCGGAGGACTGCGCGCGCGGGCGCTCCGTCGCCTGTTCCGTCCGCCAGCCTGAGCGGCAGGCAGAGCAGCTCGTAATCGCCCGCAGAGACTTCGCGCAGGTCCAGGCCTTCGACGATGATTACGCCGCGTTCCAGCAGAGTGATGTGCGTCTGAAAGTCCTGCGAGCCGAACTTTTCGACCGACAGGTAATCTATCCCGACGAGCCGCACGCCCAGCTCGACCAGTGCGCGTGCGCCGTCCGGCGCGAGATACGTGAAATCCTTGCGAAAGCTTCTGTCCGCGTCGCCCCAGAAGGCGGAGTTGCGCGTCTTAAAGAGCACGCGCGTTGCTCCTTCAAGCACCTCTGCACGCAGATGCTCTGCTTCAATCGCGTGTACGTCCGGCGGCAGCTCGATCACGCGCGCACGTCCGATCAGGGTTTCGAGCGACAGCGATTCGACGCCGGGCGTCCCGGCGATGAAGTGTGCGGGCGCGTCCACATGCGTGCCCGTGTGCGCGCCGAAGTGCAGCATCGTGACGTTGGCCGGGTCGCCTTTGTCGAGCGCAGCCCACTGCTCGAAGACGACGCCCGGATCGCCCGGATAGGTCGGCATCGCCGCGCTGATCGCCGCGCTCAGATCGTAAATTCGCATGCCGGTAATAATCTCACGCCAGGGCGCAAAGGCGCAAAGAACAGGGTGAAGGGAGAAGGATGTAGGGAAAGACGAGTTGCTTTTCCCTACACCCTACCCCCTTCTCCCTTCATCCTCGTTCTCGCCTTTGCGCCTTTGCGGGAAACTTCTTATGCTTACGTAATGAGTCTACCGCGCCTGGCTGCTTCGAGTTATCTGAACACCGCGCCGCTGATCTGGAGTTTCAGAGCGGGCGCATGGCGTGACCGCGTGGAGCTTTTGACAGATGCCGCGCCCGCGCGGTGCGCGCAGATGCTGGAGCGCGGCGAGGCGGATGTCGCGCTCGTCCCGGTCATCGAGTATCAACGGATACCGGAAGTGCTGGTCGTGCCGGACGTGTGCGTCGGCTCGCGCGAGCGCGTGCGGAGCGTCGTGCTCGTGACGCGTTGCAGGGATTTGAAGGAGGTGCGTTCCATCGCGCTCGACACCTCTTCGCGCACTTCGGCCACGCTGATTCAGCTTATCTTTCGAGAATTTCTGGGACTGGAGCCGATGTGCGAGCCTTCCGCGCCGGACTTGCGCAAGATGCTTGAGCGGAGCGACGCGGCCCTCATCATCGGCGACCCGGCGATGACCTTTCCGCGCGACGGCTTGCGCGTGCACGACCTGGCGAGCCTCTGGCATGAGCACACAGGACTCGGTTTC
>JAFBAJ010000691.1 GCA_019247865.1 Acidobacteriota bacterium | reverse complement strand
TACGGCCGCGCCTACGACGAGGGCGCTTACGAGCGTGATGCCGGGCGCGAGTACGGGCGTGATGCCGGTCGCGGCGGCGGCCGTTCGCTCCTCGATGAGGGGCGCGATTACCTGCGCCGCACGTTCGGCGGTGAAGACCGAGAGCGCGGTCGCCGTCGCGGCGTCTCGCGTTCGCGCCTGCGCTGCCGCGACATCATGACGCGCGACATCGCGGTCGCGACACGCGACACGAGCCTCCAGGAAGTGGCGCGCATGATGCGCGAAGAGGACGCGGGCATCATTCCCGTCGTCGAACGCGACGACGCTCCGGCCATCACCGCCGACTCCGGCGCTAAGGTCGAGCAGACGCCGCGCATCGCCGGTCGCATCCACAGCAACGCCAAGCTCGTCGGCCTGATCACAGACCGCGACATCGTGATTCGCGCCGTCGCCGAAGGCAAGGACGACAAGACGACGCGCGCCGAAGAGGTCATGACGACCGACATCCACAGCGCGCATCCCAACGACCGCGTCATCGAAGTCATCCGCAAGATGGGCGACAAACAGGTGCGCCGCATCCCTGTCGTCAGCGAGAGCGGTCACCTGCGCGGCATCATCTCGATGGCCGATGTGGCGCTCGAAACCGAAGCCGACCGCGAGCTGGCCGATGCCCTCGAAGAGATTTCCAGCGGCGCTTCTTTCTGGAACAGGGTCTTCGGCTAAAGAGCGGGGGCGGCAGGATTTTTGAAGGATGGAAGAGAAGCTGTTCAAGCTTTCATCCTTCATCCTTATCCTTGATTTTTTTATGGCAGAATCAGTCGAGAAATATTTTCGCTTGATGGCGGTGAGGCGGCGTGCGCGGCTCGGCGAGCGGTTGTGGCGTCCGGCGGCCGACGTGTATCGAACGCGCGACGGCTGGATCGTCAAGGTCGATCTGGCGGGCGTCAGCGCGAATGATCTGGAGATCACAATCGACGGCTCTGTGCTGTACATCGCCGGCTGCCGCCGCGACACTTTTTACGGCGAAGGCGTCTCGTATCATCAGCTCGAAATCACCTACAGCCGTTTCGAGAAGACGCTCAAGTTTCCGTGCTCGATTGAAGGCGCGAGCCTGCTGCGCGATTACCGCGACGGCCTGCTCATCCTGCATCTGCGCAGCAGCGGCGGGGAAGAATGCGAGGAAGAAGGTGGGTAAAAGGGAAGCCACAGAGACACAGAGGCACAGAGTAGATCAAGAAGAATTATCTTCTCTTTCTTCATCTACTTGGCTCTGTGGCTCTGTGGCTCTGTGGCTAATTTATTTGGACTAAACCTTATGTCTGAGATTCCAGAAAATACGCAAACAACGATTGAGGCCGCGGAACCGGAGACGAATGCTGCCAGCAGTCCCGTGCCGTTCGAAGTCGCCGTGCTGCCTTTGCAGAACACGACGCTCTTTCCCGGCACGATCGTGCCGCTCGCAGTCGGCCGCGCGCGTTCCATCGCGGCGGTCGAAGGCGCGCTCGGCACGGAAGAGAAGCTCATCGCCTGTCTCAGTGCGCGCTCGGAAGAGACGACGGGCGCGGACGCTGTGCCCGCAGACCTCTACACCGTCGGCACGCTCGGCATGATCAAGCGCATGATGCGGAACGATGACGTGGTGCACATCATCGTGCAGGGCACGGATCGCATACGCGTCCTGGAGTGGAAGCAGGAACAGCCCTTCCTCCGCGCGCGTGTCGAAATCCTGCCGGAGCTGAAGATCGAGGATCAGGAGGAGGTCGAAGCCCTCAAGCGCAACGTGCAGGCGCTGATCCAGCGCGCGCTGGTGATGATGCCGCAGGTGCCGGCGGAAGTCCGCGCGGCCGTGATGGGCGCAGACGACCCGACCCAGCTCGCATACTTTCTCGCCTCCGTGCTCACGCTCGGCGTCGAGCAGGAGCAGAAGATGCTCGAAGCCGACACGGTGGACGAGCTCCTGCGTCTCGCTCATTCTAATCTCGCGCGCGAGGTCGAGATCATGGAGATCCGCTCGAAGATCGCGACCGAAGCGCAGAGCGAGATGAACAAAGCCCAGCGCGACTACATCCTGCGCCAGCAGTTGAAGGCCATCCAGAAGGAGCTGGGCGAGGACGAGGGCGGCGAGCGCGCCGAGGCAGACCAGTTGCGCGAACGCCTCGAAGCAGCAGACCTCCCGGACGAGGTGCGCAAAGAGACAGAGCGCGAGCTGAAACGGATGGAGAAACTTCCTTCCGCCGCGCCCGATTTTCACGTCATTCGGACGTGGCTCGAATTCGTGCTGGAGCTGCCGTGGAAAAAGTCCAGCGAGGACAAGCTCGATCTCAAGGAAGCGCGCCGCATTCTCGACGAAGACCATTACGGTCTGGAAGATATCAAGGAACGCATTCTGGAATTCCTGGCCGTCATCAAGCTGCGGCCCGACGCGAAGAGCCCGATCCTGTGCTTCGTCGGCCCGCCGGGAGTCGGCAAGACTTCACTCGGTCGCTCCATCGCGCGCGCGTTGGGGAGAGAGTTCGAGCGTCTCTCTTTAGGCGGCGTCCGTGACGAGGCGGAGCTGCGCGGCCATCGCCGCACCTACATCGGCGCGATGCCCGGCCGCATCATTCAATCCGTCAGGCGCGCGGGCGTGAACAATCCCGTGATGATGCTCGACGAGATAGACAAGCTCGGCGCGGATTACAGGGGCGACCCGGCCGCCGCGCTGCTGGAAATTTTAGACCCGCAGCAGAACAGCACGTTCCGAGACCATTACATAGACCTGCCGTTCGATCTCTCGAAGGTCTTCTTTATCGCGACCGCAAATTCGCTTGGTCCGATCCCGATGCCGCTGCGCGACCGCATGGAGATCATCCAGCTCGCTGGCTACAGCGACCGCGAAAAGCTCGAGATCGCAAAGCAGTACCTCGTTCCCCGTCAGATCAAAGAGAACGGCCTCG
>JAFBAJ010000457.1 GCA_019247865.1 Acidobacteriota bacterium | reverse complement strand
AAAGGCATCTTTTGGGCTTCCGGCGAGGGGCGGCACGGGGGTTGCGAAAGTTTTGGCGCGCACTTTTGTGGCGCAGCAGTCTGGTCACAGTATTTGTAGTGACGCCAAGCAGTTTCCCGAACGATTACAAGTAGGAGCTTTCACATGAAACGGATCAAACGGTCACCCCTCGTCACATGGCTGACTCTCTTCTCCCTGCTAGTCTCAGTATGTGGTAGCGCCGTCTTCGCCGTGAACTCGAACGCGCAAAACGAGAAGTCCCGACCGCGCGTAGAGGAGGCGAAGTTTCCGGTACTCTCGCGTTACGCGACAGACCTGACGGAGCTGGCGCGACAGGGTCGTCTCCAGCCGAGCGCGGAATATGACGCGCAGGTCACGCGGGCGATGCAGATTCTCGCGCGCGCCGAGCGGAACAACCCGGCGCTGACGGGCGAATCAATCGCTGAGACAAAGGCAGTGGCGGAGGGTCTGGCCCAGCGCATCGCTACCGGCGATGCTCCCTTGAGCCTGCGACAGAAGCGGCTCTTCAGCCTGAACCTGGACAAACTCTTTGCCGGTCTCAAGTCACCGGAAGAAGTCGCCGCGCGCCTCCAAACGGTGCTCGACGAAACGGCCGCAAGCAAAGGCGAAGTCATTCTCTTCGCGCCCGAGCTGCAACAGTTTGTCGGACAGCGCGCCGCACAGGCGGTCTCAAGTGCGCTGGCCGCCTCCATCAAACGCGGTGAAGTCCGCGTCATCGGCTCGGCCTCGAACGCCGCGTACGCGCAGTACATTCAGAGCGACGCGGAAGTCCGCGACCTCTTTTTGCAGGTGCGTATGAGCGACTTCGCGCAGGCGAGCAACAAGACGGAAGCGGGCAAGAACGCGGACGATTACGTCGGCGACAAGGTCTCGCCCGATCTGCGTCAGGCGATGCAGAATTCCAGAGGCACGGATCGCGTGACGGCTATCCTGCAGGTCGCCGACATCAACAGCGGCAAACTCAATTCTCTTTTTCAACGCTACAACGTGACGGTCGTTTCGCGGATGCCGCAGCTCGGCGCGCTGACGGTCGAGATGCCGGTCGCGGCCGCTGAAGAGCTGGCGCAGAACGCGGAGACGCGTTATCTCTCGCTCAACAACGAGACGCGCACGCTCGGCAGCCACATCGAGAACACGACCGGCGCGGCCAACATCCGCACGGGCGTGGGGTCGAGCACACTCGACGGTACCGGCATCGGCATCGCGATCATCGACTCCGGCATCATGAAAGACCACAAAGCCTTCGGCGGCATCGTCGCCAAGACGATGGACTTCACGGGCGAGAACAAGCCGGACGCAGACCCCTTCGGTCACGGCACGCACGTCGCCGGATTGGCGATGTCGTCGGCCGGACTCCTGTCAGCGGCTTTCACCGGCATCGCGCCGAAAGCCAAGCTCATCAGCCTCCGCGTCCTGAACGGTCAGGGCACGGGCACGTCCGCCTCGCTCCTGTCGGCTCTCGACTGGGTGATGACGAACAAGGCGAGCTACAACATCCGCGTCGTCAACATGAGCCTCGGCGCTTTCGCCGTCAGCTCTTACCAGAACGACCCTGTGTGTCGCGCCGTGCGTCGCCTGACGGACGCGGGCGTGGTCGTCGTCGCGGCGGCCGGTAACAACGGCAAGGACGGTTCGGGCAGCAAGCTGTACGGGCAGATTCACTCGCCCGGCAACGAGCCCTCGGCCATCACGGTCGGCGCCAGCAATTCGATGGGCACGGACGTGCGCTCGGATGATGTGATGGCGACCTACAGCTCGCGCGGGCCGACCCGCAGCTACTACACGGACGCGGCCGGTGTGAAGCACTATGACAACCTGATGAAGCCAGATTTGGTTGCGCCCGGCAACAAGCTCTACTCCGCCGAATCGGATAACAACTACCTGGTCACGACCAATCCGTCGCTCGACATTGCGGTGCCTCTGGACAGAAAGCAGGACATGATGCAGTTGAGCGGCACTTCGATGGCTTCTCCGGTCGTGGCGGGCGCGGCAGCTCTCCTGCTTCAGGTCAACCCGAAGCTGACGCCGAGCATGGTCAAGATGCTCCTGATGTACACGGCGCAGCCTTTGCAGGGTGCGAACCAGCTTGAGCAGGGCGCGGGCGAGCTCAACATAGACGGCGCGGTGCGTCTCGCCAAACTCGTGCGGCAGGACTTTACCGCGACGACTCCGGTCGGCTCTCCGCTGCTGACGACGGCGACGCCGCCCGTTCCGCAGAGCACGATTGCCGGAGAGACGTTCACGTGGGGTCAGGGTGTGATTCTGAACTACACCTTCTCCACCGGCACGGACTGGATCACCAAGTATCAGGGCGCTTATCGGACCGGCGTGCTGCTGACGGACGGCGTGACGGTCGCCGGCGGTGCGACACTGAGCCGGAACAGCATCCTGCTGAGCGATGGCATCCTGTTGAGCGATAACATCGTGACCTGCGACGGCATCCTGCTGAGCGACGGTATCACCTTCCTCAGCCGCGGCGTCCTGATGGGCGATGGCATCCTCCTGAGTGACGGCATTCTCCTGAGTGACGGCATTCTGCTGAGCGACGGCATCCTCCTCAGCGACGGCATCCTGCTGAGCGATTCCGTGATGCAGGCGTACTCTTCGATGATGGGCGGCGACAACACTCCGTCCATGAATCCGGTCGTCATACCGGACCCGGTTAACTAACGCTGTACCCTTGAGTTGCAGAGGGACAAATCGTTCCTCGCTGTCCCTCTGCAAAAGTCTTTTTCGGTGCTCCCATATTGATAAGACTTGAAAGTCCAGAGCCATGACACTTCTAACACTGCAAGACAAACTGGCCGCTGCGCACTCCCCCTCGCCGTCCGCCGACGCCAACGATGCCACCGACGACACGCTCCGGATTCTCCCGCTACAGGAAGAGGACGAAGCAGAGGCGCTGGAATTTCTCGCCCTGCGTCCGATCCACACGGTCTTTATGGCGGGGTTCATCCGCGACAACGGCATCATCAGCCCTTTCAACCGCGGCACGTTCTACGGCTGCCGCGACGCGCGAGGAAGGCTCGAAGGCGTCGCGCTCATCGGCCACCACACGATGGTCGAAGCCAGGACCGAGGCCGCGATGCATGCCTTTGCCCGGCTCGCGCAGCAGGACGCGCGCGCGCACATGATTATGGGCGAGGAATCCAAGATCGATATCTTCTGGCGTTACTACGCAGAGTCCGGGCGCGAGCCGCGTCTGGTCTGCCGCGACCTGCTGATGGAGCAGCGCTGGCCGGTCGAGAGCTTCGGTGAGATGACTGGCCTGCGCCAGGCGACGATTGACGATCTGGGAGATGTCGTCGCGGCGCACGCGGCGATGGCGATTGAAGAGATCGGCGTCAATCCGCTGGAGAACGATCCGATTGGCTTTCGCCTCCGCACTGCGCGGCGCATAGAGCAGGGCCGCGTCTGGGTTCTGATCGAAGATGAGCGGCTCATCTTCAAAGCCGACATCGTTTCCGACACGCCCGACGTGATCTACCTGGAAGGCGTGTACGTCAATCCGCAGGAACGCGGCAAAGGTTACGGCTCGCGCTGCCTGATGCAGCTCGGCCGCTTCCTGCTGGCGCGCTCGGTCGCCATCTCGCTGCTCGTCAACGAACGCAATCAGGCGGCGCTCGCGCTCTATCGCAAGGCCGGCTATCAACTGCGCAGCTACTACCATTCGATCTTTTTACAGGACAAGCAGATGCTCGGCGATAAGTCCGCCGCGCAGCCTTGTTGAGACGGCTCCTCCTCCCACAACTGACTCGTCTGTCTGACCGATAAGTCAATTCAATCGGTCAAACAGACGAGTCAGCGCTTTCGCAATCCCGACCAGCTCAGTGTTTTCAACAGTTTAGCTCCCAGCAGGGAGCGGCACGCTCCTTGTAAATGAAAGGATGCCGTGTTGTTGTAAAACGGCGGCAGCCCCCGAATTTTGTATGCCTCAAATCGTCCGCGATTGAAATTTCGAGCCAGGAATTAAACGCCACATTTAATAAGGGTGCGGAGAATGGCGAAGACAAAATTTAACAAAAAGAGCCGTAGGTTCCAGATTCTGGTGAGCGCCGTTGGCATCACCGTCTGGCTCGCGGCGGCGACCGGACTCTTTTTCACCTACTCGTTGCGTGAGCTGTCGGTCATCGCGGCGCTGGTGCCGCTCTCGATCATCATCGGGATGTTCTCGCACACCTTCAAGCTGCCCGAAGGCATGCGGTTCACGAACGACAGGTTCACCTTCACGCTGGTGGATTCGATCATCCTGCTGGCCGCGCTCTGGTACGGGCCGCTCGCCGCGCTCTTCATCCACGGCATAGAGGGCTACACCTCTTCCTGGCGGATTCACAGGGTCAAGCAGTATGACATCGTGCGCGATCTCTTCTCTTCCAGCATGATGACGCTCTCGACGAGCGCCGCCGCGCTGACGCTCAAGGCGATGCTCTTCTACTGTTTCGGCCAGTCAGAGATCAGAGCCTACTCGCTGCTCTCGGTCTCCATCTCGCTGCTCGTCGCGAGCTTCGTCCATTACGTCATCAACATCACGCTCGTCTCGACCGTCATCGCGCTGCGTTATGAGAATCCGGTTCTCAAATCCTGCAAGGAGAATTTCCTGTGGGTCGCGCCGATGTTTCTGCCGACGGGCACGGCCGCGACGCTCATCTACTTTACGCTCCAGCACGATCTCCTGATTACGGCCATCATCGGCGCGCCGATCTTTCTCGCCATCTACTTCGGCCACAGGCAGTACCGCAACAGCGTTGAGCAGCGCATCTCCATTATGGACAAAGGCCACCGCGAGACCATCGAAGCGCTCGCCGTCGCCATCAACGCCAAAGACGAAGTCACACACGAACATGTCCTCCGCGTTCAAATCTACGCCGCCGGCGTCGCTCGTCTCCTCGGCTGCTCCGACACTGAAATCGATGCCTTGAAGGCCGGCGCGCTCCTGCACGACATCGGCAAGATCGCCGTGCCCGATTACATCCTCAACAAACCCGGCAAGCTCACCGCCGCCGAGTTCGAGAAGATGAAGATGCACACCATCGCGGGCGCACAGATTCTCGGAAGAGTGGAGTTTCCCTATCCGGTCGTGCCGGTCGTCAGACATCACCATGAGCGTTGGGACGGGAAAGGTTATCCGGATGGCTTGTCCGGCGAAGACATTCCGTTAACGGCGAGAGTGTTATCGGTGGTCGACTGCTTCGACGCCGTCCGCGAAGACAGACAGTATCGCAAGGGCTTGACGCGCGACGAGGCCATCAACCTGATTATGCAGGGGAGCGGCACGCAGTACGACCCGCGTGTGGTGGGGACGTTCATCACGCACCTGCCGGAGTTCGAGGCTGAGATTCTGGCGCACAAGGATGTGCCCGCGCCGACCTTCGGCATCGAGGAAATGGAACAGCTCTCGGAGGCCGCGCGCAACGTCGCTCCGGCCGCAGGGCTCGCGGAAGCAGAAGAGGAGACGCTGGCTCCCGTCAGCACACGGCAGCTGCGCGCGATCTACGTGCTCACGCAGGCGCTCAACGGCGCGCGCGGGCGCGAAGAGATACTGGCGGCCTTCACGGAGAAGCTGCGCGACGTGGTGCCATACGACACCTGCACGGTGACGCTGGCTACGCCTGAGACCGGTGACACAGTCGTGATGCGCGCGGCGGGCGAACACGGAGCCTCGCTGGTCGGCCGCAAGATCACGCCCGGCGAGGGCGTCACGGGCTGGGCGATGGCTAACCGCCAGTCCTTCTGCAACACAGACCCCAAGCTCGACCTGCCGCCCAA
>JAFBAJ010000813.1 GCA_019247865.1 Acidobacteriota bacterium | reverse complement strand
TAAAGCCATCTCGATCCTGTCCGAGACGGTCACGCGGCGCTGCGCTTCAAAGGTCAGCGCGCGCGACGAGCCGGAGGCCCAGTTCAACAGATGATGCTTCTGCAGGTGGCGCACGCGATCCTGCCCCGCGCGCAACGCCGCGAGGCTCTGCGAGTTGATCCCGCGCGTCCGCACGACCTCTTCCGTGCTCGCCAGATAATCCTTGCAGAGATGATAGGCTTCGAGATGCAGGTTCGGCAGCGAGCCCGCCGCGTCCGCCTCCGCCGAATGTCTTTGCAGCTCGCGCAAGGCAGCCGCATGACGGCTCATCGAACGGCTGCCGCCGCCGCTTCCGCTCACGTTGCGCTGCACGCGCGTCTCGCCGGAGGAGAGGCCGCGCCGATCCTGTTCCAGAATGTAGCGCGTCCACGCGCGCCGCATGATGACCTCGCGCGCCGCCAGCGCGACCAGCATCACGACGCTCGCCGCCAAGCCGGCCGGAACCCACGGAGCCTCGTCGCCGCTCGTGTGCAGCATCCACCAGAGCGCGAAGAAGAGCGCCGCGGCCGTCGCCCCGGCCGTCGCCATGTAGCCGTAAGTGGACGGGATACGATGACGCGGCGCACTGCGCGCGGCGCGCATCGTGCGCGAGCTGGCGGTCTCAGAGCGTGTTGTCGGCCCTGTGCGCAAAAGCCATCCCCTTTCCTGACGGGAGACACCCGGAGCCGGGCGGAATGCCCTAAATAGTCAACGTTTCCGCTTTGTCTGTCAATCACTAAAGAGAACCGCAGATTCCTCCTCCGACCAAAAGTAATAATAATTATTGACTTCTCTCGCGGCATGGTCTAGGATGCGATGTATCGCAATGCGACGCATCGCCAGAGGCGTGTGTGATTTGATGAGCACAAAGAAACAGTTGCAAAGACAGGAGACGCTGCGCCAGCAGCTCCACGCGAGCGGGGCGCAGTTGACGACACAGCGTGCGGCCGTCTACGACTACCTGAGCGGCGTCGACCACCACCCGACGGCCGAAGATGTTTTTCTGGCCGTCAAAGCGAACCTGCCGCGCATCTCCCTGGCGACCGTCTACAAGAACCTGGAAGCCTTAGTGCAGTGCGGCGCGGTCTCCAAGCTCGCCTACGGTGATGCCGCCGCGCGCTACGACATACGCACGGATCATCACTACCACACACGTTGTCTCGGCTGCGGAAAGATCTGGGATCTGGACGCGACGCAGGAGTCCGAGCAGTTGCGACAGATCAAGCCGCAGAAGGGTTTCGAGGTCAGGGACTATCGGCTGGAGCTCCTGGGTTATTGCAAAGAGTGCCGCCGGTAAAAAATTTTACCCTCAAGGCAATAATAATTATTGTTCTTGAATTGAAGCAGAGAGAGGAGAAAGCGGTGAGCGAGCAAGAGAAGAAAGAGTCGCCGGACGGCGGCGAGCAGCCGATCTTGACGAACCGGCAGGGCCATCCGATCTACGACAACCAGAACACGCGGACGGTGGGCGAGCGTGGCCCCACGGTGCTCGAAAACTATCAGTTCCTGGAGAAGATCACGCACTTCGACCGCGAGCGGATTCCCGAAAGGGTCGTGCACGCGCGCGGGGCCGGCGCGCATGGTTACTTTGAAGCCTACGGCACCATCGGCGACGAGCCCGCGTCGCGTTACACGCGCGCCAAACTTTTTCAGGAGCAGGGCAAACGCACGCCCGTCTTCGTACGCTTCTCGACGGTCATCCACGGCGGCCACTCGCCCGAAAACCTGCGCGACCCGCGCGGCTTTGCGACCAAGTTTTATACGGAGGACGGCAACTGGGATTTAGTCGGCAATAATCTGAAAGTCTTTTTTATCCGCGACCCTGTTAAATTCCCGGACGTGGTTCACGCCTTCAAGCCAGACCCGGTCACGAACCGTCAGGACCCGAATCGCATCTTCGACTTTATCAGCCTGACGCCGGAATCCATGCACATGATCTCGTGGCTCTTCAGCCCGCGCGGCATCCCCGCGAATTATCGAGAGCAGGAGGGCGCGGGCGTCAACACCTACAAGATGGTGAATGCGGAGGGCGTCGCGGTGCTCGTCAAGTATCACTGGATTCCTAAGCAGGGCGTGCGCTCTCTGACGCAGTCAGAGGCGGAACAGATCACGAACTTCAATCACGCGACGCAGGACTTGTACGACGCGATTGAGCGCGGCGATTATCCGGAGTGGGAGCTCAAGGTGCAGGTCATGTCGGACGACGAGCATCCGGAGCTTGATTTCGATCCGCTCGACGACACGAAGCTCTGGCCGGAGGAGCAGTTCCCGATGCTCGCGGTCGGACGGATGGTGCTCGACCGCAACCCGACCAACTATTTCGCGGAGGTCGAGCAGGTCGCGTTCGGCACGGGCGTGCTCGTGGACGGGCTCGATTTCTCGGACGACAAGATGCTGCAGGGGCGCACCTTCTCTTACTCGGACACGCAGCGTTATCGCGTCGGGGCGAACTACCTGCAACTGCCCATCAACAAGCCCAAGACGCACGTCGCCACCAACCAGCGCGACGGCCAGATGGCCTATCACGTCGACGGCATAGAGGAAGGCGAGAACCCGCACGTCAACTACGAGCCGAGCAGTCGCGGCGGCCTCAGGGAAGCGCCGCGCAACGGCAAAGACCACACGCCGCACGTCGAGGGGCCGGTCGTGCGTCAGAAGATCAGCCGGACGAACGACTTCAAGCAGGCGGGCGAGCGTTACCGCACGATGGATGAACGCGAACGCGAGGACTTGATCGGCAATCTGGTCGACGCGCTCAAGCAGTGCAATGAAGATATACAGGAGCGCATGATCTCTCTGCTGACGAAGTGCGATGAGGAGTACGGCCGGCGCGTCGCAGATGGTCTGGGGCGCAAAGCGGACAGCGTCGCCTCAAGCCGATAAGCACTACTCACCGCCGAAGACGCAGAGGAAACGCAGAGGAGCGCAGAGAGTTGAGAGCTATGCTGTCTCTGCGCTCCTCTGCGCGAACTCTGCGTCTCTGCGGTGAATCCGTTCCAGCCATTCGTCGCGCAGGATTGCGTACAGGTATTCGTCTCCCCATTTACCTTTGAACCAGATGTTCTGAATGAAGTGTCCTTCGCGGCGCATCCCTAATTTGCCGAGCAGGGCGACCGAGCTCAGATTTTCGCAATCCGTGATGGCGATGACGCGATGCAGCTTCCGCTCTGTGAAAGCATAATCGAGCACGCGTGAAGCAGCCTCTCGGGCCAACCCCTGCCGGTGGAATTCGCGTGCGAGGGTAAAGCCGATCTCGGCCTGGTGATAATCTTTCTCCTGCACCGTGAAAACAACATGACCGACAAGCGCTCCTGTCTCTTTCAGCTCCAGAGCGAAGAGAAAGGCGCGCCCCTGCAGTCCCGGCTCAAGCGCCTGCTGCTCTTCGATGACCGCGCGGGCTTGCTCTTCGGAGTACGTCTCCCAGGTCTGGTACCTGGCGACCTGCGGGTCGTTGAGGTAGGCGTGATATTGCCGTAAGTCCGAATCCTTCAAACGTCTGAGGATCAGCCTCTCGGTCTGGAATGAAGAAAAGAGTATTCGAGCCATTGATTTATCGTGTGATGATTTCCCAATCCTCTACTTCGCCCTCGACGATCCTGAAGAGCGGATGCGCGACGGGCTCCGCGATGGCTTCGAGCGTGCCGAACTTCGCGGCGTCCCTCTGCTTTAACTTCTCTTTCAAGTGCCGCCACTCGTAGAGCAGCTGGCCGCGCGTGCAGGCGATCTGCCCGTCGTAGTCTCGCGCGGCGATCTTGTCCGCGCTGAAATTGTAGCCGCGCCTGACTGCCTCCGCGTGAATCTCTCTGAGGTAGCGCGCGACGGCTCCGACCGGATCGCTCAGCTCTTTGAACCTTTTCAACTGCGGGTGATTTCGATAGCCGCGCGTCTCGCCCTTGAGGACTTTCTGCGCGAGCAGCGTCTCGCGCCAGACCGCGAGCAGTCCTTTGGTGTCCAGATAACTCGGATGAAGCGTCCAGATTCGCATCGAAATTCCAGTTCCGAGAGGATACAGCAAAAGCGTTTCGCGCTCTACGACGGGTGGCAATAACTTCCCTCCTGCTTTATCTTCTCTGCAATCTTTTGGTGAGGAGAAGTCATGGAGATCAGTTTGAGCGGGAAGACTGCATTGATCACGGGCGCGACTTCGGGCATCGGGCGGGCGACGGCGCTCGTGTTTGCGGAGGCGGGCGCGCGCGTGGCTGCGGTCGGGCGCAGTGAGGACGCGCTGGCGTCTCTGGCGGAAGAGATCAGGGCTGCGGGCGGTGTGTGTCTGGCGATTCGCGCGGACGTGACGGTTGAAGCCGGGCGGATTGTGAGAGAGGCGTTGGAGGGTTTCGGCGGGCTCGACGTGCTGGTCAACGCGGCCGGGCATCTGGCGAACGGAACGATCGAGGACACGACCGTTGAGGCTTGGGACGCGATGTTGAACGTCAACCTGCGCGCGGTCTTCCAGCTCATGCAGGAAGCCGCGCCGCAGCTCGAAAGAACGCGCGGCAACATCGTCAACGTGTCGAGCGTGACGGGCCTGCGTTCGTTTCCGGGCGTGCTGGCCTATTGCGTCTCGAAGGCCGGGGTGGACCAACTGACGCGCTGTGCCGCGCTGGAGCTGGCGGCGAAGGGCGTCCGCGTCAACGCCGTCAATCCGGGCGTCGTCGTGACGGAGATACACAAGCGCGGCGGGATGAGCGAGGAGTCTTACGCGGCCTTCCTGGAAAGATCGAAGACGACGCACCCGTTGGGCCGCGTCGGTGAGGCGCGCGAGGTGGCCGAGCTGATTCTCTTCCTCGCCTCGGAGCACGCCGGCTGGATTACTGGCGCGACCTATTCAATCGACGGCGGGCGCGCGGACACGTGCGCCAGGTAAAGACGGTCTTGGGACTTTGGCCTTGGGTCTTTGTCCGCGTCCCAACCTTGAATAATATGATTCAAGCTGAGGGAGACATCAAAGTCCAAAGTCCAAAGCTCCAAGTCCCAAGCTAAAAATTTGCTAGAAGTCTCGGCGCGAATATGGCTATACTTGGGCTCGGCCAAGTCTTAACAGCTTTCTGGCGGCGCTTCAAAAGAGGGCGTGCTCTCGCTCACAAGTTTCATCCATTGCGGTTACAGGCTCTACACGCACTCGTCCGGGGAAGGGTTTAAGCGGAGCGGCGCAACGGGAGGGATTTTTCTGAACATGGATTCCAGATGCAGCAGGTGCGGGACGCCGGTCATGCAGGGCCTCGCCGCCTGTCCGACCTGCGGGATGCCGGTCGCGTCTTCCGTCGAAACGTCATCGCCGCAGGTCGCGCCGACGATGATGTTCTCGCAGGCCGCGCCGACCATCGTCATCAAGCGGTCAAACTCTGTCGGCGCGATGAAGATCATGCTCGGCGTCTTCGTCGGGCTCGTGGCGTTGCTGCTCGGGCTGATCGTGCTCTATCTGATCGGCATCCAGACCGGGCCGGTCGCGTTGATGGCCGGACTGATCTTCGCGACGCTGCCCGTGCCCGTCTACATCACACTGATCCTCTGGCTCGACCGTTACGAGTCCGAGCCCTTGTGGCTGCTCGCGGTCGTCTTCTTCTGGGGCGCGACCGTCGCGGTCTTCATCGCCTTCGTTGCCAACACGACCGGCGCGTATGCCGTCGCGGCCAGCGCCGGAGAGGAGGCCGGAGAGATCTTCGGCTTGGTCATCTCGGCCCCCATCTTCGAGGAATCGGCGAAGGCCCTGATCCTCTTTATCGTCTTCTTCTGGAAGAAGGACGAGTTTGACGGCATCCTCGACGGCATCGTCTACGCGGCGATGGTCGGCTTGGGCTTTGCGATGACGGAGAACGTGCAGTATTACGGGATGGCCGCGCTCAAGGGAGGGCTCGTCGCCGAACGCAACCTGTTTATCCTGCGCGGCGCGATCGCTCCCTTCTCGCATCCGCTCTTCACTTCGATGACGGGCATCGGACTCGGCTGGGCGCGCCAGTCCAACAACAAGGCGATCAAGATTCTGATGCCGCTCATCGGGCTCGGCCTGGCGATGATGCTGCACGCCATCTGGAACGGCACGGCTTACATCCACGGGCTGCTCTGGATTCTGGCTTACGTCTTTATCATGATCCCGGTCGCCATCACCGCGCTGGTCGTCGTCTTCTTCGCCTGGAGGCGCGAGGGACGCATCGTGCGCGAGCACCTGCTGCCGGATTTTCAGCGCGGCGTGATGACGCAGGACGAGTATAATCGCCTGTGCAGCGTGCGCGGGCGGATGGGCCTCTCGTTTCGCGCCCTGCGGAACGGCGGCTTCGGCATCTGGCGCGCGCGCATGCGCTACAATCAGATGGCGAGCGAGCTGGCCTTTCATCGCAACCGCGTCGCGCGCGGCATCAGCGACGGCGAGCAGGAGGCACGCGAGCGCGAGGCCGCGTACTTACAGATGCTGCAGGATTTGCGCACGCGGATGGGGCCGCATTGAGCGCGCGGCTTTTTTCAGGAAACAGGACGCGCCGCAGGCAAAAATAGCTTATACTGCGCGTCGCCTCGCAATAGCTGAAGCAAGCAAACCGAACCGATTACGTGAAAATCCAACTCCTACCGAGCACGTTTGACGGCGCAGGCCGGGCGACCCCCGAGCAACGCCTGACCTGTTTCCTGATCGACGACCGCGTCACGGTTGATGCGGGCAGTCTCGCGCTCGCCCTGACCGACGAGCAGCGCGAAACGGTGCGCGACATCATCGTCACGCACCCGCACATGGATCATATCGCAAGCCTCCCGATCTTCATCGACGATCTGTTCGGGACGCTGACCGAGCCGATCCGCGTCCACGCGACCGAAGAGGTCATCGCCGCGCTGGAGGACGACATTTTCAACTGGACTGTCTACCCACGCTTCGCCGAGTTGAAGAACGAGCACGGGCCGGTCATGCAGTACGTGCCGTTCAAGCACGGCGAGGAGTTCAAGGTCGCGCATCTCACGGTCACGGCAGTGCCCGTCAATCACATCGTGCCGACGGTGGGACTCGTCATCTCGGACGCGAAGACGACCGTCGCCTTCAGCTCCGACACCTACCAGACGGAAGAGTTCTGGGAGCTGGTCAATCGCACGCAGCGTGTGGACGCGCTCCTCATCGAAGCCTCTTTCCCGAACGACATGGCGCAGCTCGCAGAGGTCTCGCGCCACTTCACGCCCGCGACGATGGCCGAAGAGCTGCATAAGCTCAACCACAACGGCCTCGACATTCTGACCGTCCACCTCAAACCGGCCTACCGCGAGCGCCTCGTCGAAGAGCTCCACGCCCTCCGCATTCCGCGCCTCCGCGTGATGGAGCCGGGGCAGATCTATGAATGGTAAGAAAGTGAGCCCCGCTCGCTGGAGCGATGCATTTGTAGCCGAGGGCGTGAGCCCTGGGTTACATGCGTAGAAAAATGATGAGCCCCTGAGGGGCGATATATTTATAGCTTTATGCGTGAAAGAATGATGAGCCCCGGAGGGGCGGCATAATATGTCGCCCCTCCGGGGCTCAAATGTTTT
>JAFBAJ010000761.1 GCA_019247865.1 Acidobacteriota bacterium | reverse complement strand
CGACAAGATCATGGACTTGCGAAAGGGCGCGGAATATCTGTTCAGGGATTTACTGATTCCAGCCGTGCGCCAGTCATATACAGACCTGGAGATGGCAATGCGCGGCGCGGAGATGCTGATTACGCATCCGATCACGCTGGCCGGGCCGCTCGTCGCGCAAAAGACGGGCATCCCCTGGGTTTCCACAGTCCTCGCGCCTGCTTCGCTCTGGTCTGATTACGACCCGTTCGTGCCGCCGACTGCTCCGTGGCTGCACGGCTTGCTGCGTCTCGGCGGCCCCCGCGCCGCAAGCCTCTTCCAGAGGCTGTTCGAAGGATTAACAGCATCCTGGCTCCAGCCGTTCTACGAATTCCAGCGAGAGCTGGGCCTGCCTCAGGGGGAGAACCCGCTCTTCGCCGGTCAGTATTCGCCGCAGCTGAACCTCGGTCTCTTTTCGAGCGTGCTCTACCGGCCACAGGCCGATTGGCCTGTCAACACTGTGCTGACCGGCTTTCCTTTTTACGACCGGAACGGCGGCTCACAGCTGGAGCCGGAGTTGCAGCGCTTTCTGGACAGCGGCCCGGCTCCGATCGTGTTCACGCTCGGCTCGGCGGCGGTGCATGTCGCGGGCGACTTCTTTCGCGAGAGCGTCGCGGCGGCAAAGATGTTGAAGCGCCGCGCGGTGCTCCTCATCGGCTCAGAGCGGAACAGACCGGCGGTGCCGTTGCCGGAGAGCATCGGCGTCTTCAATTACGCGCCTTACGGCGAGCTGCTGCCGCGCGCCGCAGCGATGGTGCATCAGGGCGGCGTCGGCACGACCGGACAGGGCCTGCGCGCGGGCATTCCGATGCTCGTCATGCCTTACAACCACGACCAGCCGGACAACGCCGCACGCGTCACGCGACTCGGCGTCGCACGCACCATCAAGCGTTCCGGCTACACCGCCGCGAAGGCCGCGACCGAGCTCAAAGAGCTGCTCGAAAATCCTGCTTACGCGCAGCGTGCAAGCGAAGCCGGGCGGCGTGTGCGCGCCGAGAACGGGGCGGCTGCGGCGGTCGAGCTGATCGCGCAGAAGCTCCGGGAAAAGAGACGGAAAGAGACGGCCATCACTGCGCCGCTGGAATTGTCGGCGGTCGCCTGAACATTGATACGAGAGGAAGAGAGGCATCTGTGATGAAGATAAACAAATTAATTAAGGGTCGTGAAATCATCCTGCTGTTGGCGATCATGTTGCTGGCCTGCTTCATGGCGGCGGGCCAACAAGCGCCGCGCTTCAGCCAGCTTCAGTATGAGAACGCGAAGGAGCTGCGACAGTACAGTTGGCGCTCGCGGACGGAGATCCGCAAGGGCGGAGAGACCAGGAGCGTGCAGCTCTACGTGCTGCGCTACGACGCCGGTGGGGTGCTTCAGAAGACCAACATCGGCGGAACACAGCCGGACATTCCCACGCGCGGCCTGCGCGGCCTGATCGCGAAGAAAAAGAGGGATGAGTTTCTGGAATTGATCGACGGCCTCGGCGCGCTGGCGAAATCCTACGGCGAAATTCCGCCCGAAAAGATGCAGCAGTTCATGAGGCGCGCGACCGTCACGCTCGACACCAATAACGGGCTGCTGCGCCTACAGGCGAGCGATGTCATGCAGCCCGGCGACACGATGAGCCTCTGGGTGGATGCCGTCACGCGCAGGCAGCGCCGCGTGGAAGTGCAGACGGCCTTTGAGCAGAGCCCGCTGCGCCTCGTCTCAGAGTTTCGAGACCTGCCGCTTGGGCCGACCTATCTGTCCCGCTCCGTCGTGGATTATCCGAGCCGGGAGTTGACCATCACGACGGAAAACTATGACTACGCGCATAACTAAATCTGAAGAAGGAGAGGAATCATGAAGATCATCAGAGCAGCCATCATGCTGAGTTTTATCCTGGGCCTGTGCGCGAGCGCGTCGCAGGCGCAATCTGTGCAGACGGACTTCGATAGGTCGTTCGACTTCTCGAAGCTCAAGAGCTTCAATTTCATCATCCAGCAGCGCAGGGCCGCCGACCCGCTCGCGCAGGATTCGCTCAACGACGGACGCATCCGTGCGGCGCTCGAAGCAGAGCTCATGGCGAACGGCTACAGGCGGGAGAGCGCCGGGAGGCCGGACTTCGCTCTGGCCTACTACGTTACGACGCAGAGCAAGTACGACGTGCAGGACTACGGCTACGGCGCGCCGCGCTGGTTTGCGCGCCGCGACATACGCGTCAATCAGTACACGGAAGGCACGCTGCTGGTTGACGTGATAGATCCCGTCACGGGACAGCTCGTCTGGCGAGGCCGTGCCAGCGGAGCTGTCGAGTTGAAGGATGCCGGGAAGAAGATCAACAGGTCGGCCGAGAAGCTGGTCAAACAGTTTGTCAAAGATGGGCAGAGGAAGGGAGGCAAAGCGAGCTAAAACAGGTTTCACGCAAAGGCGCAAAGACGCAAAGAAAGACATGTAAGCTTTCTTTGCGTCTTTGCGCCCTGGCGTGAAATTTAGTTAACCGAGGAGCTTGAGATTGCGTGCGCGCTCGATGGCCTGCGTGCGGCTGTGTACGTCGAGCTTCTGGAAGATATTGCTGAGGTGGCGTTTGACCGTGCCGGCGGAGAGGAAGAGCTTGTCGGCGATGTCCTGATTCGAGCGCCCCTGTGCGACGTGTTGCAGGACTTCCAGCTCGCGTTCGCTGAGCGGGTCGTTGACATACCACCAGGGCAGGCTCTCGCTTTCGGTCTGCGCGGCGCGCGTCCTGGGCGCGGGAGCTAAGCGGCCGAAGGCTTCGTTGAGTTTGATGACGAAGCGCAGGAGGGCAGGGGCTGCGGTCTCCCAGCGTTTGCCGTGCTGTTTAAGGGCTTCTACGAGGAGCTTCGATAAAGCCTTGCCTTCATCTATAAAGCCGCGCAGGTGGGATTCGGGCTCGGCCAGGAGTAAAGCCTGTTCCAGAGTTTTGATCGCCAACGGCTCATCGTCGCACGCCTGCTGCGCCAGAGCTTCGAGCCGCAGAATTTCGAGCACGATGCGTTGACGGTCTGCCTTCCGGGCCGCACGGCGCAGGCGCGAGAGAAGCGGACGCGCCTCTTCCGCTTTGCCGCTCGCGATCAGCCAGCGCGCATAAGTGATGTGATTCAGCTCCTTGCTGTAATCGGGTTCGTCCGCCGGGCTGAGGCCGCTCGACTCCGCCCAACGATTGACGGCGGCCATCTCGCCGCGACGCAGGCGCAGCAGCGCCTCCAGCGCCAGCAGGCGTCCGGCCGTCGCCTCGTCGCGGTACTTCCGCACGCGATTGATGCCGCTCCGGATCAGCTCAAATGCCTCCTCCGTCTCGCCGCAGAGCTCAAGCATCAGGGCCAGGCTTTTGAGATGCTCCGCGACGGAGGCGATGTAGCTCTCGCGTCCCGTTTGACGAATGACCGTCAGCGCTTCGTTGAGGCATGTCCGGGCCGCTTCAAGGTCGTTCCATTCGCGGTAGATGTCGCACGCAAAGCTGTGCGTGTAGACGAGTGTCTCCGGCCGGTTGGGCATCTGCTCTTTGGTGTATTGGATGACCTGCCGCAGCACGTCCGCCCCTTCGTGCAAGCGCCCCTGCATGGAGCGAATAAAACCGAGGAGGGTCAGCCCCCAGACCTCGAACATGATGTGCCCGGCCTGTTTGTAAGCGGGCAGAGCTTCCAGCAGCTCCCGCTCGCTCTCCTTCATGTCGCCCTGCAAACAGACGTAGCGGACACGCGTTTGGAGGACGACCGCGCGCTGCTTGACATCGCCGGGCAGCAGCAGCTCGAAAGATTTCCGGCTGCATTCGATGGCCTCCGCGAGCTCGCCACGCGCGACCGCCACCAGCGAGCGCGAAGACCAGGCCGTACTGCTCAACCTGCGCCGCACCTCTTCCGGTTCCGCCGTCTCCATCAGGCGCGCATACTTTTCGACGCGGTCGAACTCCGCTTTGTAGAGCAGGGTCGGAACGTATCCCGCGAGCAGGATCGGCCGCGTCTTGAGAGCGGTTTCGGGAATGGCTTCGAGCCAGCGATTGAGGCGCTCAAATCCGCCGAGCGTAATGAGCTGATAAGAGATCGGCTCGATCAGATCGAGCGCGCGCATCCAATCCTGCGCGGCCAGCGCGTAGCCGATGGCTTCCTCCGACAGCTCATTCTCTTCACACCAGACGCTCGCTTTAAGTTGCAGCTCACGGATGGCGCTCGGCTGTTTGTGCCTGAGCTTTAAGCGCAGGAGGTCTGCGAAGAGGTGATGATAACGAAACCAGTTGCCCTTGTTGTCGAGCGGGATCAGAAAGAGGTTGGCGCGTTCCAGTTGCTGCAGTGTGTCGTGTCCGTTGTGGTCCTGCGTCAGCGCGTCGCAGAGCGGCCCGTTGAGGCGCGTCAGCACCGATGTTCGCAAGAGAAAGTCCTGCACCCGTTCGGGCTGGCCGTTGAGGACTTCTTCCAGCAGGTAGTCCAGGATAAAGCGATTGTCGCCCGCGAACTCTCTGACCATCTCGGACTTGTTCTCGCGTCCGCGCAGGCTGAGCGCGGAGAGCTGCAGGCCCGTGATCCAGCCTTCGGTGCGCTCTTCGAGCGCGTGTACGTCGTCCGACGCGAGCCCCAAACTCATCACGTCATTCAGGAAGACGTTG
Source organism: Acidobacteriota bacterium (assembly GCA_019247865.1). Taxonomy (GTDB): domain Bacteria; phylum Acidobacteriota; class Blastocatellia; order Pyrinomonadales; family Pyrinomonadaceae; genus JACMLC01. The sequence goes on along the minus strand of JAFBAJ010000761.1, from coordinate 1,136 downwards.
GACTCCGCCTCATTAAAGCGCAGGTCATAAGCCCTGATCTCTTTGAGCTCGCCGCGCGCGCGCAGCCGTGCCAGCGGGAACGGCGGATCGCTCCGGCTCGCGACCAGCGCGTGCACGTGCGGCGGAAGGCGCTCGATCAATACGCTCACAGCTTCATGTATGAGCGGCTCGGCGATGACGTGATAATCATCCAGCGCCAGCACGAACTCCGCGTCATGCGCGTTGAGCTCGTTGAGCAGCGAGCTCAGGACGAGCGTCAAAGGCGGGCTCGCAGACCCTCGCAGCAGACCCGCAGTCTCTTCCGCGAGCTCTTCATCAACCGTTTGCAACGCGGCCACCAGATAGTCCGCGAAACGCGTCGGCTCGTTGTCCTCCTCGTCGAGCGAAAGCCATGCCAGCGGCATCTCGTTCTGCTGTTTCCAGGCCGTCACGAGCGAGGTCTTGCCGAATCCGGCGGGCGCGGAGATGAGCGTCAGCTTGCCCTGTAAACCTTCGTCCAGATGTTGCAGCAGACGCGGACGCTCCACCAAAGTCTGCCGTGCGGGCGGCAGATAGAGCTTGGTCATCAGCTTCGGCCGTGCCCCGTTGCTCCCCTTGTCGGGTCGTGAACTCATCGTGCGATCAATCCTTCCGGCTTAGCCCATGAGCTTGAATGTTCTGGCGCGTTCAATGGCCTGCGTGCGGCTGTGTACGTCGAGCTTCTGATAGATGTTGCTCATGTGACGCTTGACCGTGCCCGCGGATAAGAAGAGCTTGTCGGCGATATCCTGATTCGACAAGCCTTGCGAGACATGCCGCAGGACTTCCAGCTCGCGCTCGCTGAGCGGGTCGTTGACGTACCACCAGGGCAGGAGGCCGTCGGCGGCAGCCTGCGCGGGCTTTGCTTTCTGCCCGGAGACGAGTGAGCCTAAGGCTTCGTTGAGTTTGACGACGAAGCGCAACAGCTCGGGCTGTGCCGCTTCCCAACGCTCCCCATTCTGTTTGAGAGATTGCAGGAGCAGTTTTGAGAGAGCCTCGCCTTCACCGACAAAGCTGCGAACGTATGATTCAGGTTCGGCCAGGAGCAGGGCCTGCTCCAGCGTGTTGACGGCTGCGGGCTCATCGCCGCACGCCTGCTGCGCCAGCGCACGCAGAAT
>JAFBAJ010000592.1 GCA_019247865.1 Acidobacteriota bacterium | reverse complement strand
ACACATCCAATTCGTCTTAGAACAAGCGGTACGGGATCGCAATCTTCTGCGCCCGGCAGAGAAGGCTGCGGCGGTGGAAGAGGCTTTGCCGTACGTGCGCGCCGTTCGCAACGCAATCCAGAAGCGCGAATATTTTGACATGACGATGGACGCCCTGCGGATCGAAGAGACTGCGCTCAGGAATGATTTGTGGCAAACTGTGAAGCGGGGCGCAGAGGTCACACAGGCGAGCATCAGGCAGAAAGTCGCGCACGCCAGCGGCGCACAGCCGACCGTCGCCGAGCACAAGCTGCTGGAGCTGCTCTTTCATGACCCGGAGCTGCGCCGCACGATCCTCCAGCGGCTGGAAGAATCGGATTACGAAGCTCTCCCGACCGCAGCCATCTTTCGCGCGCTCGTCGAGATCGAAGCGCAAGGAGCCGAGGTCAGCTCGTCCACTTTGATGGCTCGCACCGAAGATGACCCGGTGGCGGCAGACCTCGTGCCGCTGCTCCTGATGTCCGAACCGCAGCGTGAGGAAGGCGAGGCCGTTGACGAAGTGCTCGCCGAGGCGGAAAGTTGTCTGAGCGCGCTGCGCCTGATGGCGCTCGACCGGCGCATCGGCGAACTGGGACTCGAAATGGCAGCCGCCGAGCGCGCGGGCGATAACGCCCGGCGCGACCAACTCGCTTTAGAGCATCTGGAATGGACTAGACGAAAGAGTAATCTGCGGTTTTAGATTCACGATAATCGAAAATTCCTACCATGAGCATGGAAGAAAAAGACCGGGACGATGTCATGCAGCGCCTGCTGGAGCTCGGCGGCGACAAAAAATACCTGACGTTCGACGACCTCAATCGCGAGCTGCCGGAGACGGTCGTCTCGCCCGACGACATCGAGGACGTGCTGCAAAAGCTCGAAGGCTCGAACATCACGGTCGCGGATTCCGAAGAGCGGCTTATCGAGCAGGCCGCGGCCATCTCCACGGACGACGAGGACGAGGTCGTTGACGAAGACATCGAGCTCGACCTTTCTGCGGGCGCGCTCGAAAAGACGAACGACCCGGTCCGGCTCTACCTCAGAGAGATGGGCGTCGTCCCTTTGCTCACGCGCGAGGGCGAAGTCGCCATCGCCAAACGCATCGAGCGCGGGCAGATCAAAACCCGGAAGGCCATCGCGCGCTCCCCCATCGCGGTCGAAGAGCTCCTGCGTATCGGCGACGGCCTCGAATCGGGCTCGGTCAATATCCGCGACATCGTCAACTTCTCCGAGCAGGCCGAGCTGACCGGGCAGGAGGACAAGGCCGACGAATATCTGGCCTGGACTATCGAAGGCATTCAGAACATACGCAAGCTCTATCGCACCGGCCTCAAAGAGTGGGAGAAGCTGCGCGCCGAACAGAAGCTGCTGCGCGGCAAGAAGAGCCGGAAGCTTCTCCGGCTCAAGCGCAAGGTCGCGCGCATGCGCCTTGAGATCGCGCAGGAGATCGGACGCCTCAACCTGACCGAGCGCGCACGCCAGCGCCTCATCAACTCGATTCGCAGCGTCCAGAAAGAGGTACGCACGGCCGAGCGCGACACCGAGAATTTTACGGAGAGACTGAATCGTCGCCGCATCAAGCCCGAAGACGAGAAAGAGTTCAAGCGTCGCGTCGCCGTCGCCCGGAAAAAGCTGCAACAGGTCGAGCACGACTACAACGTCGCGCCGGTCGAGATCAAACGCTCGCTCGCTTCCATCATCACCGGCGAGCTTCAGACCGGACAGGCCAAGCGCGAACTGGTCGAAGCCAACCTGCGCCTCGTCGTCTCCATCGCCAAAAAATATACCAATCGCGGCCTGCAATTTTTGGATTTAATTCAGGAAGGCAACATCGGGTTGATGAAGGCGGTCGATAAGTTCGAGTGGCGCAGAGGCTACAAGTTCTCGACCTACGCGACGTGGTGGATCCGGCAGGCCATTACGCGAGCCATCGCGGATCAGGCCCGCACGATTCGCATTCCCGTCCACATGATCGAGACAATTAACAAATTGATCCGCACCTCGCGCTCGCTGGTGCAGGAACTGGGGCGCGAGCCGACGAGCGAAGAGATCGCCAAGAAGATGGACATTCCCGTCTCTAAAGTGAGGAAAGTATTGAAGATAGCGCAGGAGCCCATCTCGCTCGAAACTCCCATCGGCGAGGAGGAGGATTCGCACCTCGGAGATTTTATCGAAGATAAATCAATTATGAATCCCGCGGACGCAGTTGTGGCATCTAACCTGCGCGAGATTACCGACGAGGTGCTGGCGACCCTCACGCCGCGCGAGGAAAAGGTCATCAAGATGCGTTTCGGATTGGGCTCGACCGGCTCCGAGCACACGCTCGAAGAGGTCGGCCAGCACTTCGCTGTGACGCGCGAACGCATCCGCCAGATCGAAGCGAAGGCGCTCAGAAAACTGCGCCACCCGTCGCGCTCGCGGAAATTGAAAGCATTTTTAGAGAACGTGCAACGTTAAAAACGGTCTTCGGGTTTTGGTCTTTGGTCTTTGCGCGCTGGCTCAACTTTGAGATAAGACATCAAAGACCAAAGTCCTAAGACCAAATCAGTTTTATGAAACGAATTATCGAAAGTTATAAGCAGAAGCTGGCGACCGAAGAGGGCTGGACTTTAAAGCGCGGAGCGTCCTTGCGCATCGCCTTGTGTTATCCGAACACGCATGCCATCGGCATGGCGAACCTCGGGTTCCAGTCGATGTACGAGCTCTTCAATAAGATTCCGGATGTCTCCTGCGAGCGTGTTTTTCTGCCGGATGAAAAAGAGCTGCGCGAGTATGAGAAGTCGCGCACGCCGCTGCTCTCTTTGGAATCGCAGACGCCCGTGCGCGAGTTCGACGTGCTCGCCTTCTCCATCTCGTTCGAGACGGACTATCTGAACATGGCGCGCATCCTGCGCCTCGCCTCCATCCCAGTCTGGTCGAAAGAGAGAACGCATCACGACCCGCTCGTCATCATGGGCGGCGCGGCCTCGTTTCTCAATCCGGAGCCGATTGCGGACTTCACGGATGTCATCGCCGTCGGCGAGGGCGAGATTCTCGCGCCGCAACTGATCGACACGATCTTTGAGGTCGAGACGAAGGATGAGATTCTGCTGGCGCTGGCGCGGCGCGGGCGCGGCTTTTACGTGCCGTCGTTGTATGAGGTCGTCTATCACGAAGACGGCACGGTGCACAATTACGAGCCGCTGGCCGCGGGTGTTCCGGCGCGGGTCGGGCGCGCGGTCGCGGCCGAGAATCCTAAGGAAGGCAGCCTCCGGCGCGCGAAGCGACGCGGCGACACGCACATCGTCGAGCAGCTCTTGCAGGAAGAGGTCTTCGCCCCGTCCTCCTCCATCTGGTCGCCGACGGCCGAGATGGGCGAGCGTTTCCTGATCGAGATTTCGCGCGGCTGTTCGCAGGGGTGCCGCTTCTGCTGGGCAGGCTTCAATTACTGGCCGCCGCGCATCGTGCCCGCGCGCGACATCCTGGCGAAGGCGCGCGAGTGGCGCGAGAAGACCGACAAGATTGGCTTGGTCTCGACGGCCGTCTGCGACCATCCGGAGATCAGCCAAATTTTGCAGGGCCTGCGCGAGATGGAGTACAGGATTTCCGTCTCTTCCCTGCGTCTCGATCAGATCTCGGATGAGCTGCTGGACGCGCTCGTCGAATCGAAAGACCAGCAGATCGCGGTCGCGCCTGAGACCGGCTCAGACCGCCTGCGCAAAGTCATCAACAAGAACCTGACGAACGACGAGATCGTGGACATCTGCGGCGCGGTCTTTGATCGAGGGATGCTGACGGTCAAGCTGTATCTGATGGTCGGCTTGCCGACCGAAACCGACGAAGACCTGGAAGAGATGATCGTCCTCGTCGAACGCATCAAGAACCGCATGCTCGAAGCGGGCAGGAAGTTCGGACGCGCCGGAAAGATCATTCCCTCGCTCAACGGCTTTGTGCCCAAGCCGAACACGCCTTTGCAGTGGGACGCGATCTGCGACGAGAAGGAATTGAAGCGGCGGCTGAAATGGGTCTCGAAGAACTTGGCGCGGATTCCAAACGTCGAGGTGCGCGCGATGTCCGGCCGGATCGCGCACGAGCAGGCGCTCTTCTCCTCAGGCGACCGCACGGTGGCGCGCGTCATCGAAGCTGCGGCGCGTCTCAATGGCGACCTCCACGCGGCTTTGCGCGAGACTGGAATCGACCCGGCCTTTCACACGAGCCGCAACCGGCCTTACGCGGAACGCCTGCCGTGGGAGATAGTCGATCC